>CAZEQQ010000162.1:0-6205 GCA_964514425.1 uncultured archaeon | reverse complement strand
CCAGTCACTTAGTCTTTTATGAGAATCATATTTGTGTTCAAACTGAAACCCAGTATCTTCTACTTTGTTATTTGAATAGATGAATTTTGACATCGGATTGAAGTCATTGAAGAAATGTGATGTTTTAGTATTTTTGTGCTCAATGTATTTACTCAAAATGTTCGAGATTGTTTGGTATAACAATAAGTTAGACCCAGTAAAATTAGAAAGAATGAAACATCCAATGTCATACTCGGGAAACCATTTTACACTACAATTAAAACCAAAACCTAATCCATTGTGATTAAAAGCAAAAGATTCTTTTTCTTCTATGATACTAACTCCTAAAGCATAATCCTTTGCACTTAGGGGGGAATACATCTCTTGGAGAAGTTCTTCCCTTATAAATTGCCTACCGTCTCTTTTCCCTAAAGCTAAGTGTAACTGAATTAACTTAATAAAATCCTCAAGATTAGAATAAACTCCCCCTGCTCCTGTCATTGGACATATAGGAGGTAAATCTTTCAAACCAAATGTTCTCCCACGAGATCTATTTGTTTTCAGCAAAATAATATCAGGGTCAACTGTAGTAGAATGCATACCCAAAGGTTTGAATAATGTCTCTTCAATGTACTCTTCATATTTCTTTCCAGTGACTTGCTCTACTATTTCTGTGACAAGGTCAAAACCTAAGTTAGAATAAGAATAGTTGGAACCAACAGGAAACTTGAGATAGGTTGCTCTAATACTATTCAAATGCTCATCTCTAGAACCATTAGTAGGGAAGAAGTTATTCCCAATAGGAGCTTCATGTTCTAAGCCTGAGGTGTTTCCTAAAAGATGGCGAATTGTAATCTTGAGTTCAGGTTGATCTTCATAAACACTGTTAATTCTAAAATTAGGAAGATACTCTACTATAGGCTCATCAAACTTGATATGACCTTCTTGAACAGCTAAAAGGGTTAATGTAGAAGTAACAAGTTTCGATATTGATTGTATGCTAAAGAGGGTTTTTTCATCTGTGGGAATTGATTTTCTTTTATCTAAAAAACCAAAAGTGTTAGAGTATAGAATCTTATCATGGGAAAATAAAGCTAAAACATAATTAGCGTTCTTTAGTTGTGAATTTAATTCATTTATTGTAGGGACAATAAAGTCTAATTGTTCGTTCAAAATGCTCATAGAATCACCTTACGATTAACTTAATACTATTATTTGGTAAATCCGACATAAGGGAAAGACTTCTGTATCAGTCTATCAATAGATTCTTCTAATTCTCTGCTTGTAAAATCTTCATTTAAGTCTTTTAGTACATTGGTTGGAATCAAACTAACAAAACGTTCTAATGAACGGGAAAAAAGGGCAGTATCACCATAAGAGATAACAACTAATTTACCAGAATCTTGAGGAAGAGAATTAAAGAAAATTTGGAATTCTTGAGCATCTATATGTTGTATATTAGCATTAGTACCTAATGTTTCATGAATAAGAGAAGAAATTGCACTTAACGCTCCAGACATTAAAACATTCTTATCTTCAATATCAAGGGATTCAGATTTAACATTTCGAGAGTAGCAAAGAATGCCATTGAAGTTGTAAACCATAAAACTATGAATAGGAAAAGGGAGGTAATAAAGATAATCTGGGTGTAAAAGATAGTTAATGATGATAATAAGAATACCAAAAATGGAGAAAAACAAAGCTACAGAAAGGAGAATAGGTATAAAATCAGTGTTTAGAAAGTTTATAGGGATAAACAATAAGCGGTACAAAATTAAGAATATAAGACCAATGCTTTCAATTAAAGCAGATTTATTTAGAGAATTTTTATAAGATTTATAGATAATATACAAACAACGACTGAAAACAAGCAAAGCTAGAATAGTTATTGTGTTTATTCGTACTAAATAGGCAAAATGGAATATGGGTTCTTGAATACTTAAGTAATCTACAATGTTACCTGAGCTGAAATCGAATAAATCGGGATATTCAATTATAAAAACTACACTAACTAAAGAAAAACAACTAGCTACAGCAACAAGAGTAACTAGTACTAAAGTCATCCATAAGTGAGGTCTGCGTGAGACAATGCTTTCATAATGAAAGAAAATAAAAAGAAAACCCAAACCTAAAAGAATTTGACCCTGCATATGAAGAATAGCTGATGAGGTAAGAGAGAAAAAATTACCTAAAGAAGAACATGCAATACCAAGAAAGAGCCAAACAATATTAACTTTAAGCAAAACACTTTTAATTAAAAGGACAATAAGAAGGAGTAAAAGAACGGAAGAGACGATAAAACCAATAACAATCATATATTCCATGCCAATTTATAGGTGCTACTGTTAAATAAATATTATTATAGTATTTCATCAATTAAATAGCATACTAAGAAATTAAAAAAATTAAAAGTAGCAAAAAAGTAAGAATTAGAGTAAAAAGATGAGAAGAGCACCACAAAAGACAACAATCATACCTGTAATCATCATTCCAAGCATCTTACTATAACCTTTGGGAGTAATCTGTCCTTGTGCATCCATTTGGCGAATGAAAGGATATAGACGAAAATAGAAAGAAAAAATGGAAAGTATTAAGGCAATAACACTCCACATCCTAGTAATTTCATCTCCAGTTATGACAATGACAATCAAAAGAAGAATGAAAATGAGTTTTGTCCCTGCAACCCAGTTAACAAGATATCTAACAAATTGGTGAACTTCAGGGTCAGACTTAGACTTTTCCCAAGCATTAAAAACACCAACACCATTACCTTTACGTGATCCAGGGTTGAAATAGAGAAAAGCAATATTAAAACTCTCAAGAATAATAAATAGAAGAATAACAATAACTAAAATGTCCATAAAGAGACAAAAAGGTTTAGTTAAAAAAGTTTTCAGTAAGAAGAAAGCAGAATAGCCTAAATTAAACGAATGGATTCTGTGTAAATCTTAAAGCGTTAAGAAAAACATGCATTACTTTTGTCAATCTCAAGGAAACCAGAAAAGTGATATAGTATCTTGATCATTAATTATGTTGAATATGTTAACATGTAAGAAATGTAAAAGTAAAGAAATAAACAGTAGAGATATGAAAGAGTATACAGGAGGAGGCTTTGCAGATTACTGGATTGAGCAAAAATGTAAAAAATGTGGATATCTCTGGGAATCTTCAAAAGAAACAAAATATGTATAGAATGGGTCCTGGACAACAAGAAATTTACAATTTTACATCTACTGTCTCCCTGTAAATTATGCCTCTTATACTTTATAATAACATTTTACATTGAATGCTGGTATATGTTAAAGAACCTTTAAAATAAAAAATGATAATGTTTACTGAGTAGAATGTCAGAAACGATAGATGCAAAATATGAGGATGGTGTGCTAAAACCATTAAAGAAACTGAGTATTAAAGAAGGCTCTATTGTTAGTATTACTGTATACTCAAAAAAAAGAGTTACAAAAAGGTTTTAGATCTTCTAGATGTTCATTCTCAAGAGAAAACAGAAGGAGCATTACAAATTTTAGAGGAGATGAGAGATGATAGTTATTGATTCATCCGTATTTGTGGATAAACTATTTGAAAAGGACAAAGAACGCAATTTAATTGCTTCTGAATTCTTCAAAACTACTGAATATTAATGGAAAAGTTAAAAACTTTAGTTTAATCCTAAGATTAGAGTGAAAACTCCAAAGGTACGAAAATGGCAAACACTATTCAGCTTAAAGAGGAAACAAAAAAAGCTTTAACATTTAGTCAATCTAAAGTGTTTAGTAGTGATTCAAAAGGTACGAAAATGGTAACAACCTCGATAGAATTAACAAAAGAAGAAAGAAAGTTCTTGGAAGAGCTTGTAGCAAAAGGAAAGTATTCTTCAATAAGCGAAGCAGTAAGAGCAGGAATACAAGAATTGATGCAAGAAGAACAATTGGAAGGATCATGGACAACAAGAGAAGAAGTGAGAAAGTATTTCGGAAAAAAGGAGAAAAAAGTAAGAGGGTTAGAGGACTTGCATCATGAAGAAACTTAAAAGTTATCTGGAAAGATTTGCGCTTTAGAACCTGTATTATCAAGAAAAAGCGAGTGTAATATTGCAATAAGGGAAGAAAGACTATAATATAGAAATTATAATGGCTAATGTATAGTTAATTTTGATTTTGAAAGGCTTAGAAAAAGATATATACAACAATACTATAGTGACTATAGTGACTATAATGGCGACAACCATACAACTTAAAGAGGAAACAAAAAAGGCTCTATTTTTGGAGAAAAACAGGTTAGAGCAAGAATTGGGGTATGCTATAACATATGACGACGTGATTGACCATTTACTTAAAAAAATAGCTAAAACGACTACAAAGAAAAAATTACAACAATTTCAAGGGACTTTGGATAGAGAGGCTGTTAAAATCTATTCAGAACTAAAAAAGGAATATAGAAAAAATGAGTGAAACGAAGAACAATATTGTAGCTGTAGATACAAGTGTTATTGTAGCATATCTAAGCACCAAAAAGGATACACAGGTGTCTAAAAACTATATTGCCTATCTAGAAAGAGAGTTGTTCGCTAATGAAACATATCAAAACTATCTTATAACTTCAATGACTAAAACAGAACTGCTATATATACTCTGCAGAATGAAAGGATGGGACGAAGCTAATGAATACATAGAGCAATTATTGGAGAATTTTTTGATCTCTAGAGATTATGAGGTTGAGGATTTAGCAGCTTTGATTAAGTGTAAGTTCCCAATTTCATTATCAGATTGCTTTACTTTAGGTGTAGGAATGTTATTTAAAATTCCAGTATTCTTTCTTGAAGAAAAGGAATTAACAGAAAATATTCAAGAAAGAATAAGAAATGAACTACAAATCCAACTGCATATACTAAAGAAATTATAATGGAATCAAGGAAAATAAAAAAGTAGTTAGAAAAAGATTATGAGTAACTTTCCATTAAGTGTAACTAGGTGTATTATGTCGAATGATGCTATTGGGCAAAAAAGGAAGAGTAACGATGCCTAGTAAAATAAGAAAAAAGTTGAACATTAACGCAGGAGAAAAAATAAGTTTTTTTGTAGAAAATGGAGTGATAACAATCAAAAGAAAGGAACTAGTAGAAGAAAGAGAAGAAAACATACCATTTAGAAGTATTCGAGGATTAGTCAATTGCCCCTTCCTTACGGAAGGGGTCTTCTTGTGGGTGATGGATAAAAATAGTAGGATTTAAGAAGTAAGAATACTAGTTTACTTGAAATGTATAGTGTGAAGTAACAATGGCAGAAAAAATAATAGTGAAATTACCAATGGATATTCTTGAACTGTCGGGATTGAACTCTGTTAACCTCGAAGAGAAAAGCGTGCTAATATGGGTAATAGAGTTATACTCAGAGGGAAAAGTGTCTCTGTCTAGAGCAGCTAAACTAGTAGGAATGAATAATGACGAGTTTATAAAAGAATTTCAAAGAAGAAAGTTAAAACGAATAGGTGGTCCTGAATCAATAGAGGAAGCAGAAGAAGAACTAAAAAATTTAAGTAACGCTCTGAAGGAAGGAAAGAATGATTATTCTCGACAATAGTGTCTTAAGTTCTATGACACGCTTAGGTTTACTAACAAAATTGAAAGAATTGTTTCCTGAAGTATACATTACAACAGACATTATTGAAGAATATTCGGTCACATGGAAAAAACAACTGCCCAGTTGAATAATAATAAAAGAAAAAGAAATAACTGCTGAGAGAGTAGATATTCCAACTTCATTAAGTGCAACTGACATAAGTGTTATAGAACTAGCTTTAGAGTTAGATATGCTTTTAGCATCTGATGATAAAATTGTAAGAAACTATTCAAGAAAAGTAGGAATAAAAGTAACAGCTCCATTGGTATTCTAAAATTATTGCATACGCAAGGAATTATTGAAACAAAAACAGAATTTATCACTCTCTTAAACATGTTAGCTGAAGATCTTTATCTTAACGATGAATTACGTGAATGGGCTCTAAGAGATTAAACAGGTAAAAATGAGTGAAGCGAAGTACCTGTTGTAACTATAACCACTTTGTTAATTCCTTAATTGAGGTGAATTCCAAGTTTTCGACAAGTAATTGTAAAAGTATTTCTTTGGAACGTTAGAGAGCTTTCTTCAATAATTTTAAACGATTAGCTTCTGAATTCTTCAAAGCTACTGAAAACATATCTCAGGATCTTCTCTCGGCTTTCAAATTA
>CAZEQQ010000161.1:0-6213 GCA_964514425.1 uncultured archaeon | reverse complement strand
CCTAAAAAAGTTGAAGCAAGACTTTATCAGCGCAACTTATTTGCTGCTTGTGCAAAAAGTAGCACATTAGTGGTTTTACCTACAGGGTTAGGAAAGACTATCCTTTTTATTATGATCACAGCCTTTAAATTAAATAAAAATCCAGATGGCAAAGTTATCCTCTGTGCTCCAACTAAACCTTTACTTGAACAGCATGAGCGGACAATAAAAGATCTTATCAATATTGACGAAGACCTTATCATTCAGATTTCTGGAGAAACAGCACCTGAAAAGCGAAAAGACATTTGGAAAAAGGGAAAAGTGTTTATCTGTACTCCCCAAACACTTCAAAATGACATCATTCAACATCGTGTAAATTTAGCTGAAGTAGTATTTTTATGTCTTGATGAAGCACACAAAGCCATAGGAGATCATAGTTATGTTTTTGTAGCAGAACAATACAACAAACTTTCACCATCCCCACTTATTTTAGGCATCACTGCTAGTCCAGGCTCGGATTTAGATAGATTATTAGAATTGAAAGAAAATTTGGGAATAACTAATGTAGAAATACGCGATGAAACATCTGAAGATGTAAAAGAATATATTCATAAAATTGAGGAGGTTTGGGAGATAATTCCTTTACCAAATGAGTTTAAATTAATAATTGATACTCTCAACTCGCTTTTCAAAACTATTTTGGAAGAATTGAAAGTCTTAGGCATTATTACGTCAGCAGATCCTAAAAACAATTCTCGTACAGATTTACTTCAATTACAATCATTAATAAACAAAAAATATAGTAATCTGCCTAATGATAGTGAAACAAGGAGCGAATACTTTTCTGCAATGGCTTTAGCAGGGAATTCTTTAAGGGTTTCACACGCTATAGAACTTATTGAGACCCAAGGAATACCCTCACTAAGTCAGTATTTAGATAAACAAGTAAACAGTTTGCAACAAGGAAAAGGAAGTAGAGCTTTACGTTCCCTTTTCGTCTCTGACGATATGGTTAAAGTCTTGGAAGCTGTTCAAATCCTTCAACAAAAAGAGATTATTCACCCTAAGTTAGAGAAATTGAAAGAGATTATCCAAGTAGAAGTAAAAAATAATCCAGAAAACAGAATTCTTGTGTTTTCTCATTTTCGGGTTACAGCAAAAAATATCAGTGATGAATTGAATAAAATCCCTAAAGCTAAAACGCATTGGTTTGTGGGCCAGTCTTCTGCAAGAGGAGATAAAGGACTTTCTCAAAAAAAGCAAATAGAAATTATGCAACAGTTTAGAGAGGGTATATTTAACACACTTGTTTCAACAAGTGTAGCTGAAGAAGGATTGGATATAGGTGAATGTGATCTTGTTGTCTTTTATGATTCTGTTCCAAGTGCAATTAGATTAATACAAAGAAAGGGTAGAACAGGAAGAAAAAAGCAAGGAAGAGTAATTTTACTTATTGCTGAGGGAACACGAGATGAAAGTTATATGTGGGCATCGCGAGCTCAAGCAAAAAAAATGAAAAATCTCGTTAAAACGTTTTCTAGTCCAATAATGGGTAAGAAACAAAAAGGGATATTGGAGTATGTAGGAACATCAACTGAAGTTTCACAAGAAGAAGAAAATTCTAGCAAAATAAAGGAAGAAAAAACAAACGTTATCATTAAGGAAGAAATAAACAAACAAAAAGTGATAATTGAAAAAGAAGAAAAGAATGAGAAAGAAGTTTCTACACCAGTAACTACTCACAGCGCAAACAAGGATGAAGTAAAGATAATATGTGATACTAGAGAAAGAAACTCTGGTATCGTAAAAGACCTAATTAATAAAAATGTAGAACTTGTGTTTGAGCAACTAGACATTGGAGATTATATTTGTTCAGATCAATTGATTGTAGAAAGGAAAGAAAACAAAGATTTTATCGCATCAATCCTTGATAAACGATTATTCAGTCAATCAAAAATGTTGGCGGAAGTTTGTGTAAAACCAATTATGATTATTGAAGGAGAGTTAAGTTTATTCCAGACATCCCTCCATCCACAGGCTATTGCAGGGGCGATTAGTTCGATTATTGTTGATTTTGGTATTCCTATTTTATATACCAAAGATCAGAAAGAAACCGCAGAAATGTTATATGCTTTTGCAAAAAGAGAGCAACTGGAGAAAAAACGTTCTATTAGCAGTGTTGGTAAAAAGGGTATTGGACTCAAATATCAGATGGAACAGCTTGTATCCATGTTTCCACAAATTGAGCATAGGTTAGCAGTAAGATTATTGAAGCATTTCGGAAGCATTCGGGATTTAACAAGCGCAAAACTTGAACAATTCAAAGAAATAAAGGGGATAGGAGAGAAGAAAGCCTTAGATTTAATTGATTTTATTTATGCCAATTATAATGAGATTGAATCAGGAGAGGTTCCTAGCGAGACTATTGATAAGATAAAGTGGCTGAAAATGGAAAGTGATGAGAAAGAAAGAAAGCAACGTAAAAATTCATGAATGTAGTTTTTTCCATGTTGTAACTAAAGTCTTTAGTACTACTGTAAGTTCATTTATTTTTTCTAACTCAAAAGTTTCTTTCAGTAATTTGTTAATATAACGGATTTTTTCGCTCAAAATCTGTTCGCTTTCTACTATAAAAGCGGGAGGAGGTTCTGAAAGCACTTGTTTATTGCTTCTAAACGCGACATTAGTAGCATTAGTTGTGAAAGCAGTTTTTTCGTCAAACTCTATTTTATTTTTTGTAGTTGTAATAAATTGATAATCTTGTTCACATTGTACACACATTACACTATTCTTATACTGATATAGAGGTAAGGAACAATTTGGACAGGCTTTGTCTAACATTTTTCCTCCCTTCAATAAAATTTCTGCCCCTTTTTTTATATGATTATCTTTTTTACTTAAACTTGACATAATTTAGGAATATTAATTTCCTAAAAGAACATTTTGTTTTATATGTTTTCTAGTTCTAATTATCGTAAACATAGCCCAGTATTACACTATAATATAACTATAACCTATAACACTATATTAGTAAAAATGTCAAAAGATATATTATCATCAATACCTATGCCTCCAAAGTTGCATGAAGAATCAACAAGTAAAATTTTTAGATTGGAAGATTTATTACACCGTAAACCTAGGCCTAGTGCTAAAACTATTGAAACGGTCTATAAAGCGATTAAAATTTTGAAAAGTATGGATGCACAATCTACTTCTCCTCCATTAACATATAAGAAATTTAAAAGATAATTTTCAATCTTATTTTTGATTGAATAATATCAAAAGTTTTTGTGGTTGATTTAATGCGGGATTGTTATACATTCGTAGCCATAAACAACTTTTTGTTCTGTAAGTAACTTTAAAAGTTATTAAACATATATTGTTTTATAGAGTGCAACTGATATGCACACAATATATTATGCCATTATGTTATAATTTAATGGTTTTTTGGTGGTTCTATGAAACAAATATTGAACGAAAATGGAGAAATAAATAATAAAGATGACGAACCAAAATTGAGTAAAAGTAAATTACTCAAGATTTATGAAGTAATGGTAACTTTAAGGTCGTTAAACGAGAAGAGCTTTCTTTTACAAAGAAGAGGTGAAGTTGCGTTCCATGTCCCAGTAAAAGGACAGGAAGCACATGTTGCAATTGCAGCTGCATTAGAAGATAAAGACTGGATGGTGCCAGCATATAGGGAGCACGGTATAGCTCTTTATAGAGGCTATGACGTAAACCATATTATTAACCACTTTTTTGCTAATGAACTGGATCCTCAGAAAGGTAGACGCCTTCCAGCTCTTTTTGGAGATAAAGATATCAAGTTTGTAAACCCCTCTGCACCAATCGGTACACAGATCATTCATGCTTCAGGTATTGCTTATGCTTGTCAATATTTGAATGATGGGGCGGTTACTGCGGTCTTCTTTGGCGACGGAGCAACATCAAGTAATGATTTTCATAGTGGAATGAATTTTGCAGGAGTATTTAAGACACCTACCATTTTTATTTGTCAGAATAACCAATACGCAATTTCTCTTCCTGTTCAGAAGCAAACAGCTTCTAAAGGGTTAGTAGATAAAGCAATTGGTTATGGGATCCCTGGAGTTCAAGTTGACGGTAATGATGTATTAATTCTTTATGCTACAACATTAGAAGCAGCAGAACGAGCTAGAAAAGGCGATGGTCCAACATTTATTGAGTCTATAACGTATAGAATTGGAGCTCACACATCTAGCGATGACCCTACAAAATACCGTTCTGAGAAAGAAGTCTTGGAAGCAGAAAAAAAGGATCCAATTGAGCGTTTCAAAAAGTATTTGATTGCCAAAAAATATCTTACTGAAGAAGAAGATAAGAAATTATGGGATAAATTGAGTAAGGTCATCAATCAGTCAGTAGAACAAGCTAAAAAAAGGAGTAAACCTAGTCTTGAATCTATGTTCGATGATGTTTATGAAGAGATACCATGGCATATACAAAAACAAAAAGAGGAAGCATTGAATTTTGGAAAAAGGTGATTATGATGGCAGAATTAACTATGGTTGAAGCAATTCGTCTTGCAATAGAAGAAGAAATGACAAAAAATGAAAAAATCATCATCTTAGGAGAGGATATTGGAGTTAATGGTGGAGTGTTTAGAACAACTGATGGGTTAATAGATAAATTTGGTTCTAAAAGAGTTTTGGATACTCCTTTAAATGAATCGGGTATTGTAGGTTTTGCTATTGGATTAGCACTAAGAGGTCTTCGACCTATTGCAGAAATCCAATTTTCGGATTTTGTATGGCCAGCTTTTGATCAGATAATTTCTGAGTTGGCAAAGTTTAGATATCGAAGTGGAGGTCAATTTGTATCTCCTGTTGTTGTTAGAATGCCCTATGGTGCAGGAGTTAGAGGAGCACATTATCACAGTCAATCTGCTGAATCAATTTTTACACATATTGCAGGCCTAAAAGTAGTAGTTCCTAGTTCCCCATATGATGCGAAAGGTTTACTCATTAGCGCTTTACGTGACCCTGATCCGGTAATGTTTTTTGAACCAAAAAGGATTTACAGAGCTTTTCGAGAAGATGTTCCGGAAGGAGATTACACTGTTCCTATAGGAGAAGCTAAAATTGTTAAGGAAGGAAAGGACGTTACCATTCTCTCTTATGGAGCTGTTTTACATACTGCTTTAAGTGCAGCAGAGTTGGCAGAAAATCAAAATATTGATGTTGAAGTGATAGATTTACGTAGTTTGGTACCTTTAGACATAGAAACTATAGAGCAATCAGTTAAAAAAACAGGTAGAGTCATTTCGGTAACAGAAGGACCAAAAACTTCAGGTTTTCATTCTGAACTAAATGCACTTGTTGCAGAAAGATATATTGAATATATGGAAGCACCAATTCTTCGCGTCACAGGTTATGACATTCCTATTCCTTTAGTAAATGAAGAACATTATTTACCTTCCAAAGAGCGTATCTTGGATGCAATCATTAAATCATATAATTTTTAGGAGTATAGTAAGATGGTTTTCGAGTTAAAATTGGCTGATATTGGAGAGGGTGTCCATGAAGCAGAAATTGTTCAATGGCATGTTAAAGAAGGAGACATGGTTAAAGAAGATCAGGTTTTGATTGAGGTGAATACTGAAAAAGTTGCAACAGAGATCACCTCACCAGTAAATGGGAAGATTATCTCATTAGAAAAAAAAGAAGGAGAGATTGTAAAAGTCGGTGAGATTTTAGTTAAAATTGACACTTCAGAAAGTAAAACAAAAGAAGATAAGATAAAACAGAAAGAAATTAAAGAGGAATCTAAAATAGAAGAAGATCCTTCTTTATTCAAACCTTCTATTCCTTTCGAAAGAGCTAAAAAAGTTGAACAATCTTCATCAACAACAGCATATAATAAGATTGTATTAGCTGCACCAGCAGTTAGAAAAAGAGCAAGAGAAGCAGGAATTGATCTTCACAAAGTTCAAGGTTCGGGACCCGCTGGTAGAATTACTAATGAAGATTTAAAGAAGAATCTTACCAAACAAACTGTAACAAAACCTTCGTTGGTTAAAAAGAGAGAACAAGAACAAATAGAAGACGAAATAGTACCCTTGCGCGGAGTTAGACGAGTTGTAGCACAGACTATGCATAAATCAAAAAACACTGCAGCACATTATACCGTTCTAGACGAGTTAGATATGTCAGCATTAGATAGATTGCGAGAAGCTGGAAAAGAAATTGCAAGTCA
>CAZEQQ010000160.1:246-6250 GCA_964514425.1 uncultured archaeon | reverse complement strand
TAGGTAATTATTTGTATACCAAGCATAGTGATAATATAATAACCATAGCTTGTGATAATCCCTATCCTTGTGATTTTGATAAAGGTATAATAACTGCAATGGCAAATAGATTCAGACCTGAAAATTCTCTTGATATCAAAATAGAACATAATGACTCTGAAGGATGTAGGAAGAAGGGCGATAAAAAATGTGTCTATACTATCTCATGGTAGTTTAGAAATAACATATTTCCAATTTTTCCAAACTTTGAGAACTTTTCTTTTTTCTTTTTTAAAATTATAATTGCATGGCTAGGATCATTTTAGAATGACCTCTATCTAGCAAAGAATACTTTTTTTGTATCATTAGATTTAAAAACATAATCAAATTCACTAGAAACATTCTAAAAGAAGTAAGAAAGAAAAAACAAAATAATACCTAATATCTTGAGTAGGAATAAAAATGAAACAAGTCAGGATAGTTATACCAGCAAATAAAGTAAATGTTATTTTAGAAATAACAAAGAACTTGGAATTAGAAACAGATATATCTTTAGAAAATGATAAAGCTACTTTATTGTTAATCGTTGAAGATACACAAACATCTTTGTTAATTGAGGAATTAAAAGGAATAGGGGTTGGGACAATTTTTGGTAAATTAGCTATGTCACCCATAGATTTTGAGTTATCATCAACTGTAAAAAGGAAAAAAATTATTCCGGGTAAAAGTATAAGCCTTGATGAAATGCTCTCAAATTTTCGTTCATTATCAGTCTTATCTCCAACTTTTGTTATTTTATCCATATCAGCGGGAATTCTTGCAGCTTTTGGACTATTATTTGATAACATAGTTATTGTTATTGCTTCAATGATAATTGCTCCGTTTCTTGGTCCTATTGCTTTGTCGGTTATAGGATCGCTATTTCCAAGAAATACTTATACGATACGGGCATTTGCTGCCGAATTTAGTGGACTTTCTTTATGCATATTATTAGGTTTTCTCGTTGGATTATTCTTCCCCCTGCAAGACACTATTCCTCATCAAATAGCAATAAGAACAGAACCAGGGATAGCTGATATAGTCTTTGCTATTTTTAGTGGTCTTGCCGCAGGAATTTTTATAATAAGAGGAGAGAGCACCAATATAGTAGGAGTAGCTGTAGCTGCATCTCTCTGTCCTCCTGCAGCAAATGTAGGAATTTTACTTTCTAACTTATTATGGAGTAAAGCATTAAGTTCTCTCTTCCTTCTTATATTAAATGTAATATCAATTTACTCTGCTTGCGCAATTATATTTTGGTTGTCTCAGTCTTTAGGGAAAGGTGGAACAACATCTTCAAGACAATACAGTAAGATGAGTAAAAAATATTTTTTGCAAAGTACTTTCGCAATATTTGTGCTAATTGCAATTATTGTAATAATTATATTATATTGAAAAACTATTCTTCTTTTTCTTCTTTTTCTTCTTCCACTTTCTTCTCTTCTTCCACTTTCTTCTCTTCTTCCACTTTCTTCTCTTCTTCCACTTTCTTCTCTTCTTCCACTTCTAATTTTTTCTTTTCTCCTGTATCTCTTACGATATATAGTCTTCCACCAACTATTTCTATTTTAGCAGATATTTCTTCTTTTAGAATTAAATCATAGACTATTTTTTCTGCTACAACTGGTGTTAAGCCCACTTTTTCAGCAAATAAGTCTAAAGGAATTGATCCCACTTTAGATATGCTTTTAATATATTTTCTTTTCATTATAGCATCATGAGTTTTTTGTGAAATATTCCTCCCTTCTAAAGCTTTTTTCAACCTATCATAATCTTCTACTAAATATGCATCTAATGTTTCTCCTATTGCTTTTTTATATGCTGTACTAAATATTTCTGTAGTTATTTTTTGTTCAATTTTTTCGATCATTGCATCTGGAACAACTTCAATTATTTGTTCTGCTACAATATGTGGTTCCATAATTGGTAATAGATAGTAAATTCTTTCTTTTATTTCTGTTGAATCTTTGCATTTTTCTTCTTCTTCAACATATACATCAAAAAGACAACTTGTAATAATAGTGTTAAATTGGGAATTAAAAGCAATTAAGCTGTTAATAATTTGTTTCAAGTGAATTTCATCATAATTTTCTTTCTTCGTAATTTCTTGTTTGATAAATCTCTTAACTGAATCTTCTCCAATCGGTAAAGAATTACCTAATATAAGAGAAATTGTTCTCAGATTAGATTCAAATTGTGTGTTTCCTCTAATTTTCATTGCATTATCCAATAATATGTAAAACTCTTCGATGTAAAAGTCTGGTTTGTGAGCTGCAAGGTAGGTGATTGTATCTATTAACCTTCTTTCTGCAGAGTTTTCTTTAATTTGATGGATTTTTTTAAGTAGATTCGTATAAATCTTCAACATTAAACTATCTGTATTTTGTAATGCCAATAGTTCTGAAAAAACTAATGAAGTCCCTTCTTCTGCTGAAAGTATTGCTTTATCTATGTAAGTGTTAATGATTTGTTCATCAATACTGAATTCATCTAATTCATCCCAATTTAATTGACTAATTGTAGATAAACTCGGAAGAGTATGACTGTGTTTAGTCATTGACGTGGATGTTATTGTCTCTTTCGCGACAATGAACTCTTTATTATTTTTCTTTTGTTCTTCTTTTGTTTCATCTTTTACGCTTTCAAGTTCTACTAATTCGTCTTCTAATCTATCTGTGACTTGATAATTCTCTACTAATTCTGAAACTTCTTCTAAACTAGAAATATCGTCATTCTGATCTTCATCAATGCTTGTTTCTTCTTTCTTCTCTATTTTATCCTTTTTTGGTTCTACTTTTTTCTTTACTTCTTTTGATTCTTTTTTCTTCATCATCTTATTGCTAAATAATCCTAAAAGCTTCTCGCCTACATTTTCCTCTGTTTCCTTTGCTTCCACTATAAAATCATCAAGAGATAAACCCACACTTTTTAGTACAGTAGCAAGAAATTCTTGAGATTTTTGACCATCTGAAGACAAATCTTCAACCAAAACTGTCATACCTGAAGTACGTAACTTTACTAACAAATCTTTATCATTATTATCGATAATTATTGTATCTGCGATATCACTAATGTATTCTACTAAATCGACAAGACTGGTTTTGAAGTCAGATTTTTCTAGTATCTCACATTCAATGTCTGATGGTTTATTTTCAGGCCAATATGGGGAGATGAAAACAATTTTTCCACTATTATTCTTTAAGTTTTCTTGAAAACTATTAGAGTTTAGAAGAATGAAAAGTGAAATGATGTCGGTAGGGACAATAACTATAGCTTCTGACGATTCTAGTTTTCGTATTGTATCTTGACTTAACTTCATTTTATTAATTATATTGGTGTCAATGATACCTGTAACTTCCTCCGTTTGTTCTCCTTTCTTCTTTGATTTAGAGTTATTTTTTTGATCTTTTTTAAGTTCTAATTCTTTTGTTATAACATATTGTCTTACTGGAATTTCAACAGCTCCACTTTTGATATGAATAATCCTTGTCTCCTCAAATAAAGGTACAAGAGTTTCATCTTCAAACATTGTATTATTCAGTTCTTTGCATATAAGAGAGGGGGTTTTATGAGTTAGTTTTAAGTTAGTTGCATATCGCGAAAATAAATAATTAAGAGTTGATAATTGTAAAGGGTTGTAAAATTCAAAAAATTGACTCAATGCTTCAAAAACAGAAAGTGAATCTGTATCTTTTTTGGTTTTAGTTTCCAAAACGTTTGTTAACTCTAAATGATAATCCAAAACTTTTGAAGGATCGGCGTGGAATATTTGAAAATCTGATGAATTGTTGCACAAAATAGAGAAAGAAATTGTACCATTAAGTATTAATTCATCAATAAATGGACTATGTTTATATCCTATGCAGATAATTGCTAACTCTTTCTTTTTAGTCATTCTACAACCCCAAGATTACATATCAGTGTCTTACTTCTTTTAGATTTGTAAGAGGATTTTTATTGATTTTTTAAGATATTATGATTATTTTTATGATTTTTTTTAAATATGTCTTTACTGCTAGTAAAACTTATTTGGTTTTAATGGTTGAAGAAACGGTTCTTGTTATAGTTAATAAATGCTTCACATTTTGTCAAATAATGTTAAACTGATAAAAAACATGTGTTTCATTAAATATTATAGAAATTTAGAAGTATTACATTTAATGCAAGTCTAGATATAATGTTGTTTTTGTATTGTGGTTCTTAAGGATTGAATTTGTGTGACAAAGGGTCTGTTCTCCTCCATGCTGAAAAGATGATAATTTAATACGAGAATTTGTTCCATCCAGCTGAGATAATTCGAAGCTTTTGCATAATCGTTTTTTCTAATTAAGATTTTAGTTTTCATAACCAGTAATTCAATAATTTTTAAGGGATCAAAGATTGAATAGTGATTGAATAAGATTCTATCTATATATTCTGATTTTTCACCATTAAAATTAGAATGAAATGCTTTTTGCTCTTTTATCTTCATAATAGTTAGTTTAAGTAAATAAGTTTGAGTGACTATAACTGAAATTGTTGGTGTTGGAAAAGTAAAAGCATCTTTAATTTTCTTCAAATGCTTATCAATAATATTGAGAAAACGTAGTGAGTATTCATAATCCTTCCTCTTTTCTAACACTTCTGCAAAATTTAATAGAAGGAAAATCTCTCTTTCAGTAAATTCTTCTTTTTTATTTTCACTATAATTAAGAATACCTTCATAAAAGTCAATATGTATTAAAATTGTATCAAAAACTTTTGACATCGTAACTATATCGGAAAAAGAACTGATTTTACACATGTTACTAGTGATAATATGAATATCTTCGATAGTTACTGCATTTTGTTTTTCTAAAATTTTCTCTATGGAATTAGCAAAGATTTGATATTTTTCATTTTTCAGTTCAAGAGATTTCTGTTTTAATTCATGTAAAATGTTTTTGTATCCTTGTTTAGACTCTAGCTTATACATAAGTTCTATAAATAGACTATAGAGTATCTTTTCTTCTTCGCCTAGTTGCTTTGCAACCTTTTTTATTTCCCTTAAGTCAGCTTCAATCTCTTCTCTCTCTTCTTGAGGAACTTGTATAATTCTACTAGAAATGTGTATCCAAGAATATTGAAGATAGAAATCTTTCCAAAAACGACATTCAGGATTAAAAAGAAACTGTTCCTTTAAATCGGTAAAGAAGTTCTTTAACATTTTACTACTTACACTGGCAGATAATGTACTATCAAGAATAATTGATAGAGAATTAAATTGTTCTTCATTTCTGTTCATTAGATCAAAGATAGTTAATGGGTCAGTGTCGAAAAGTTTCTGGAATTTTGTGTTATTAACGATTGGGTGCTTCTTTCTTAATTCCAATGCACATTCTAATATTTTTCTCTTAATCTGTTTAAAATCTTTATCTATGAAATAGTACTTGTAGATGTCTAAATGTGGAGGAAGAGAAGGGAATATTATTTCTAATTTAGTATTGGGTGACTCCAGTGCTTTTTGTAAAATAGTAAGATGTTCGTCTAACTCATCTAAATCATTAATTTCACAATGTTTCTCACTTTCATCTAATACACCAATAAAAGTGTAAACAGGACTAACTATTGCCTGAAAACTTTCTACTTCATCATCTTCTACTCTAAAATCCTCTTTGACTAAAAGACATATATCCTCTTCTTCTTCTATCTCCATCTTTAGAAGAAAATATCTTCTTTCTTCTTCTTGGTTAATTCCATTTATCTTAAAATAAGTTGTACAGCAACGCTTATTTTCTGCTACTTTTTCTATTAATTTAAGAAAATAGGAGTAATTCATTGATGGAAAGTAATTCTGTCTTGTAGAAAGTGTTTTTATACAATATTGCTCTTCTTTTTTGTTCGTGATAATATCTATGGTTTCCATTAAGAAAGGGTCATAGAATTTTTCATTTAGCTCAAAGAAGAAAACTGTGCTTTTAGTTTCAATACTTTTTAATTGTAAATCATAAATAATCTTATCATAACG
>CAZEQQ010000160.1:0-236 GCA_964514425.1 uncultured archaeon | reverse complement strand
TTTGCAAATTGTAATGTCTTATCTAATAGTTCTATAGCAAACGAATTTTCATCTAAATTAGTGAAAAGTTCTGACATTTTTAAACCATAAACAATATATTTTTCGGGATCATTCCATCTAACATTTTTTAAGATGATATTTGCAAAATCTTTTAATATTTCAGGTTGTACCAGATGTAAAGATTCGGAGAATAATATATCTAGACTCAATAATGTTTCATCATAAAGATGAACTGA
>CAZEQQ010000159.1:0-6301 GCA_964514425.1 uncultured archaeon | reverse complement strand
GTAAAGGATTTTCAGAGGTTAGAGAATAAATCCCTTTTCTATATACAATTATAGGTTCATTACCAATTAAATCGACTAAAGGAACCAAAGAACCAGAAGGATAACTGGTTAATCTGAAAAAAAAATTCAAGAAATTGTTCTCAAAATTAGAATAACTATTGTTATAAGGCGAATCATACCGTTTGGGAGGTAAAAAGAAAACTGAATCCAAAAATTATTCATACTTAGGGCTTAATTGGGCTTGATGAACCGCCTTATCAGCTACTATATTAGTTATAAGAAAGTCTCTCAAAATACTTCAAAATGAGTCAACAATATTATTGACGCCGATTCATAATGGCTTGCTATCAAAATCATGGAAGATGGATTCTGACGGTATGATTTGTAGCTGTACAATTTTCAATCATACAAATAGAAAATATCAAGATGAAGTTAAAATTAGGAATAGATAAATGAAAATTATGAAAAGAAATGAAATAAAGCGAAAGAGATAAATATATGAACTAATTTATTTAATATAGGAGAGAGATTGATGTTTGAATATAACGATTACAATTATGCAAACAAACAAGAAGAAGCTTTTCATAAATATTTAATAGAAAACTTTTCTAATGTTAAGGTAATTGCTAACAAACAAATAGTAGATAGAAGAAAAGTAGTAGAAGAAATAGATTTTATAATTTTTGTCGGGAAGAGAATTTTTGTAGTTGAATTAAAGTCATATAGTGCTGTACGAATATCTGGCAATTTGACGAGAATTGAATTAGAATATTCCCTTAATAATATTAAACCCGAAAAAAACCCTTTTAATAATATTTCTTCTAAAAGTAGAAAAATTCATAGAAAAATAGAGAATATAATCAACAGAGATGCAACAGTTTCACCTGTAATTATTTACGGAGATCCTGTTAAAGGAACGGAGCCAAATATTGATGACATTATTGGTGAATCAAAAGAGGTATCCTACAGACTAAGCGAATTTTATTCATTACTAGAAAGAGAAGAAAAACAAACAATGCCAGATAGCGTATTAGAAGCCTATAATCACTTAAACGCAGATTTACAGGGCATAACTCGTGAGATACCTAAAAATATAATCATATGTGATGTTTCAAAACAAAAAAATCTTTTAGTGTATGATGAAAGAGCAAAAAAATACTCTTTCAAGAATTCTATTACCAAAAGTTTTATTCTTCCAATCGAACTAAAATTAGAAGAAGGTAGTACTGATAATATCGATAAAAGTAGATTCAATGAAGTTTTACACAGTTTAGCATATAACATTAACAACAATCTTGGACTTGAAAAGGCAGAAATAGAAGAACAAATAACACAGATCGAACTTATTATTACAAATACTGTACCTGCTTTTTCAAAACGAGAAATCAATTATGGGGTAACAAATTTTAAACCAATATTATATCACTCCATAACACAACGACACAAAATACCCTTTATTGGAAGGAAGAAAGAAAAGGAAAAAATGTATGAGTTCTTAAATTCAAATATTCAATGCTTATTTCTACTAGGAAAAGTGGGACGAGGAAAATCAAGATTAATTCATGAAATATCAAAAGATAAAGATAACAAAGGATTTAAGTTTTTAAAGTTACCCAAAAGTTCGTTTCATTTTATAGAAAGTGTTTTACAACAAAACAATAATACTGTGGTTTTTGTAATGGATAAATGGACTAGGGAGGAAATAAAGTCTGTTATAGACCAATATGTTAGTTCAAAAATAAAATTCATAATTGAAAGTTCAGATTTTTCAGTAACGAATCAAATTGAAGAAGAAATAATTACTTTAAATATTCCCTCGTTATATGAAGAACATAGTTCATTACCAAAAGAACATTTGAGTAAAATTAGTTCAATATTTAGTTTAAACCAACAGAAGATAGAACGAATATATGAATCTTCCAAAGGTGAAATGCGGCTATTTTTGAGTCTACTTGAATATGAAAGAGATGAAACCGTAAGAAGTACTGAAGTGTATAATCGCGATATTAATACTATTTTAGATTTATCAAGATTAAGATTTGAGGATTGGTTCAATGAATTGAGAGAAAGAAGAATACTAAAACTTGGTACAAATGATAAAACTGACTGGATTTACACTGTTAAGCTAAAAAGAATAAAAAAAGAAACTGAAAATCAAGGAAAAAGAAATAGGCAAATATTCTCTTCTTACGAATTAGCAATTAATTATAGGGATAATTTACTAATTCAAGGAGAATTAGGTTCAGGTAAGTCGTTTCTGATGAAGCAAATTCATTATGAAATGATCACCAGATGTATCAACTTAGGAGTGTCTAATGAAGTACTCTTTCCAATATTCTTTAAAATTAGCGACTTAAGGCTACATAGTGATGAAAAAAGGTTATTTGTCCAGTATATAGATTCAGTAGCGAATGTTGAATCAGTAAACTCTGATGAGAAATCCAGAAAAATACTATTGTTGATAATTGAAGAGAATCTAAAGCAATTAATGGATAGAGACAGTGATACCTTTTCTTATAAACGTTTTGTTGGAACAATAGAAAAAGCAATAGAGCAAGGCAACGTAAGAATCCTAATTGATGGTTTGGATGAAATGGAAAAAACTGAAAATCTACTTTACATTAGTTTGTTGGAATATTTAATAAGAAAAAAGGTAGCTTTAGCCATTACATGTCGCAATGATTATGTTGGTAAGAGAGAGATAATAGTCGATGACAATGTTACAGTTTTCGAAACACTTCCACTGGATGAATTACAAAGAGAAAATATGATTAAGTTTAGACAAGAACAAAGAGATAAAAAGCTAAATAGCAAAACTAATGTAGAGATTATAGAAAAATTTGAAGGGCTCTCTGTGTTTCTTGAAAAGCCTCTATATCTAGATATTCTTACTACTTTTTCTATAAAAGAAGCAGTGCCCAAAACTAATATTGAAATAATGACCCAGTTACTATTAATCCAATTAGGTTGGGAATGCTTTGGAAGATCAGTTAGCAATAAAATATTTAGTTTTGAAGGATTAATGGAAGAATTTAGAATTACCTATAAAAACATAAATGGTAGAAAAATTAGCCTATATAATTTAATATTTAATGAAGATGAAAATGATTTACAAAACGAAAATAGTGTGTTTTCAATATTGGGTGAAATAGCATATAAAGAGTATCTAGGAGAAAGATATTCAAAAACATATGATGAAGTTATTGGCATCAATCCTTTATTAGAGTATCTTCTAGATAGGACCTATAGTCCAACTGGAAAGGCTTATCCAATTATTATGAATAATCACTACAAAGAAATGTTAGTTTCTAATAAAATATTTAGAGCTTTTATATCTGGTACTTTAGTTAATCCATTTTCATCAGAGATTTTAGTTCTACTTACAGAGTATTTCTTATTAGATACTGTATGGAAAGACAGTCCTCTACTGAGCTCTATAGGAACTAGCTTGGAGGAAATCATTTTCGAGTATTGTATAAAATATAATATAGCTTTTATTCCTTCAGTAATAGCACCAAGAGACTATGGTCCTATAGGTCCAGGTATTAGAAATGTAGCAAGTGTTTGTTCACTTGGTGTCCCCAATTTTTTTATTAATTTACAAAATATGGTGAAGAATCAAATAAGCAATAAAAATATAGACTATTATAGAAAAAAGGAATTTAAAAAATTCTATCTAGAATTAATTAGAAATATTCCTGAAGTGATATATGAAACAATATATGATCGGTACGATGGCTATGGTGATTTTAATTATACAACAAGTGTTTCAGCAACATCTTACATTCCTATGTTAAAGGAACTATATCCTCAATATTTAAAAGAAATGAACATATTTCTGCAGAGTAAAGCAAAGAAAAAATTCTATAACTATTTGAAAACAAATAAAATTTATTTTGAAAATGGTTTATGCATATATGATAAGTTGTGTAAACATACTTGTCCTTTTGAAGAGAAGGCGAAGAAAGAAGAATTATTTTCAGAACTTTTTGATTTAAATCTTCAATTTGTAATATCTGCACTTGAACTATCGAATGATGACCATTTTACTCAATTTTTCTTAACATTATTGAACTCTTTTCATTTAGATAATAACCAGTTATATTTTTTGGTTGAATTCTGTAATAAAACAGAAGTTATCATCAACTTACTCTATAAAGTTAGAAAAAATGTATCAGAATGGAAAGATCAAGAGCTAGGATGCTATATGCCTTCAGAGGAAACATTAGAGTTTGAGCAAGCAGAAAAAATATTTGAAATTTTAGTAAAAAAGAAATCTTTACCAATAATTTTAGAAAAAATGTTTAAACTAATATTGCACTATCAAAAAAATGTGAATATTGTTGTATGGCTATTCGAAAAAGTTAAAACTTTAGTTGATAAGGAGTTGTTTAAGAAGTTTGTAATAATAACATTAGAGTATATATACGGTGATTACAGCAAAAGAGGATCTTTAACAGAACAATTTGACTTCTATGAAAATTTAAAAGAAGAAATCGAAACTAGTTTTGTACAAATGAGTGAACAATGGGTTATGTATCTAATTGAAGTTAATAACTTTAGTAACCTTGAAATTCCTTGGAACGAAATTAAAGTTCCTGAAACAGTAATAGAAGCATTAGAAAAAAAAGTTGAAGAAGTATTAATAAATGAAGAATTAGAGCGATACAAAAAAGAAAGATTTCATTGCTTTAAAATTAGAATCCTCTATAATTATCCATTTGAATTGGAAAAAGTAATTCAATACATAGAAGATGAAGATGATATCGACTTCATTATTGAATTGATAGAAAGCAGAAAATTTAATGCAGATGAGGTAAAGAGGTATCTATTTGAACAAAATAATATGTCCACATATATTTATTATAGCCTAAAGCAGATAAATGATTACTCCTTGATTAATAATGTATTAAAAGTACTCTTGTTGCAAAAGAATAATATAGAAGAAATAGAGTTACTTGAATTTATAAAAGCAAAGTTAAAATTAAAATTAAGTGTTAGAGAGAATGATGATATTTCCAAATTAAACATAGAGAATTTGATTACAAAGAATTTATACACCAAAAAAGTAGAGATAATCGAGAAAAATCTAAAAGAAATTATTGAAAGTGATCAATTAGATTTTGAAAGAATATTAAGAATTTTAAAACCTAGAGTTTTATTAACTCAACATGATGAGAAACTATTCGTTTTTAATAATATTAAAAAAAGTGAATATATAAAAAATTGGGACAAATATAAAGATATAAAGTTAGAAACCCAAAACAAGATAACTGAAACATTAAGTTCAATAATCACAATCAAAGGAATAAATAATTTATATGACAAATATAGGGCTATTGATAGAAACTGTATAAATAAAGACGAATTTGTTATTTTATTACTTTTGTTGGACAATAGTATAAGCAAGGATGTTCTTTCTGATTTCTTAGAAAGAACAATTACAGAACTAAGTGAAAAGGAGGGTTCTTCCAGGGGATATAAGAACATACTTGATGAGATAGTGCTTACAGAAAGATTTGACTTAATATTATATGTTATCAATAAACTAGAGAATGATACAACTTTAACAAAAATACTTGATACTTTGGAAAAGAAAGTTTTCGTTTATGATAGTGATGATGGTTTTGACTATAACAGACTACAGAACCTAAGTGAAAATTTTAGAGAAAAAGTTGAGCAAACACTATACAAACTACTAAGCAAATACAAAGAGTTGAAAGATGAAACTACAAATGAATATTTTTGTGATAAATTGATAAGATTGGAAAGTGCAATAAACAGTAAGTATCTCACAGAACATATAAGATTCATACTAAGCATTTCAAGAAAAGAAAGGAAATGTAGTTATTTGAGAATAGTGAGAGAAAAAAGATTAATTGAACTAGTAGATGCCTATGAAGAACCTTTAAAACAAGAAGAAAATGATACCAACATAAAAAACGAAGAATTGCATTTAACATTAGCCACTCTAGGGCGAGAAGAATCACTAAAAGTCATTATAGAACAATTTTTTGAGATTAAAAAAGATAAAGATAAAGAATTGATTGAAATTTTGAAACGGTTAAACAAGAATGATCTTGGGGTTATTTACGACAGTTACAAAAAATTAGACAATGTTAATTATGATTTCTATGAACGCAAAAAGAATATTTACACTTTCTATTACTTGAAGAAAAATGGAATAATTGAACACTATCCTATGGAATTAATAGAAACAATAGTTGGAAAAGAATATGTTGAAAGAGTAGAAATAGATATTCTAATCGATTCAATAAACGCAAAAGAGATTGATATGAAC
>CAZEQQ010000158.1:0-6305 GCA_964514425.1 uncultured archaeon | reverse complement strand
CAAGGAGAACAAATCATTAATAACCCACTCGACATATTACTAATTTCTGTTCCTTTGACACTCTACTTTACTATAATGTTCCTCTTTAGTTTCTTCTCTTCAAAGTTATTAGGATTTAATTATCAAGATACTGCTTCAGTTTCATTTACTGCTGCAGGGAATAACTTCGAGTTAGCTATAGCTATTGCCATAGGACTCTTCACTATCACATCTAAACAAGCTTTAGCTACTACTATCGGTCCTTTAATAGAGGTTCCTGTTCTTATGGCTTTAGTTTATGTAGCACGCTATTTCCGTAAAAAAATCTTTAAAGAACAAACAGAGTTCAAAACATCCTAATATGGATGTAAACTCTTTTTCTTTATTACAAATTTTTTTGTATTAATTAATATAGAATGATTTTTTTAAAAAATCATCCCATAAATTCTGAATAAACAATAAAGCTAGTTTCATGTATCGTTGAATATGTGTCCTACAAGTAAGCACTTCAATAGTTCTATACCAACATTTACTCTACTGTTTTTACTGTTAGCTTCCATTTGGATAACATTCCATTTACCAGATTTTTCTAATTTTACGATTCCTGCATCGGATAAAATTTTCAAATGATGAGAAACTGTTGGTTGTGAGACATTTAGTATGTGCTCAATTTCGAAAGATTGGTTTATGCCATGTGTTATTAATGCAAGAATAGCTAATCTCAATTTGTTGCCTAAAGCTTTGAATATTTCTTCCCAATCACTAAAATTATTCTCAAATTGATAGCTTATAAAATCTTCTTTGAAACTTTGGATGAGTTTTAGTCTTTCTTCTATATCACCCTTAAATAAACCAATAGATTGGAGCCCACTCAGTTTATCTATTAAATCGGGTATTTCAATTTCGATATCTGGTTCTTGATCAATATCAATATCTGAAATTACATGTAACAATTCACTGACTACTGATGAGACATCTGCTGTTTTTTTTGTATAATAAGATGCACCTAAATTTAATGCCTTTATTGCAATATCTTCTCTCCCCCTTCCTGTTAGCAGAATAAAGGGCTTTGTTTTATCTTTCTCTCTTAATTTCTGTAAGAGTTCTAAACCATTCATTTTAGGCATCTGATAATCTGATATCACAATATCCACTTTTTGATTAGCTAGTATATCAAGTGCCATACTTCCTGAATTAGCTGTTATCACTTCCAACTCTTCTTTTTTCCCCAATATAGTTGAAATGATCTTTAGTATACTTTCTTCATCGTCCACCAATAATAGTTTAATTACTTGATTTTTCATTGCACTATCACCTATAGTATTATTCATTTTGCTCTTTTCCATGATAATTTATTCAAACCCATTTATTGAGCCTTAACACTGCAGGTATTTTATCTAAAGGGATTATCTTATCAGCTAAGTCTGCTTTGACTACCGAATTAGGCATGGAATAAATTACACTCGTTGATTCATGTTCAACGAACACTACTCCACCGTTATTTTTTATTTCTCTTGCTCCTTCACAGCCATCGCTCCCCATTCCTGTTAAGACAATACCTAAAACATTAGTTCCATAAACTTCTGCTGCTTTTGCAAAAGTTATGTCTATTGCAGGTGAAACAAAATTTACTTTGCTTCCTTCATACAAATTAATGGCTTTTCGTTGATCTATTGCTAAATGTAATCCTCCAGGTGCCAAATATATACGGTTAGCCACTATTTTTTCATTATCTTGTGCTATGTTGATATTCAATCCAGGATAAGAATCTTGTAATCTTTTACACCATGAGTGCATCATTTCTTTTGGCATGTGTTGGACAATGATGATAGGAGGGCTAGTAGGCGGCAATTGTGACAGTAAAAACGAGATGGCCTTTGGTCCTCCTGTTGAAGCACCAATAATAATGATTCTACTATTGTTGTCTACTAACCTAGAAAGGATTCTTGCTTCATCTCTTGTAACAATTTCAGGTTCAACCACAGTTTTACTCACTATTTTAGTAAAAGAACGGTCTAAATTTACGTGAGCTTGACTTTGTAATGCTTTTATCAATTGTCTTTCGAATCTGTTGTTATCATTAGATAATGTGCTGTCTGGTTTTTTCACAAAATCCACTACACCTGACTCGAATAGTTCCATTCCTAATTTTGCCAAAGAATTATTCACTTCTTCTTTATTTCTAAAAGCGGAAATGGCTACAATAGGTGTAGGGAACTTCTTTACGATGTTTTTTATGACTTCTATACCATCCATTTCTGGCATAACCATATCAACAATAACAACATCTGACTCATATTTTTCTAGTTTTAATTTTTCTAGAGCCATCGGCCCATTTACTGCTGAACCTACAATTTCAAATATTTCTCCTTCTTTTTCTAGTACTTGGGTTATATATTGTCTTGCTACTGCTGAATCATCAACAATAAAAACTTTTATTTTCCGCTCGGTCATATTATCCCTTTAAAGTTTGTTATTTTTTCTATATTTTTTAAATTAGGAAAGATAATTTATATTAGTTTCTACTTGTTTGTTATCAAAGATAAGAAAGAAATATGTTTTCTTCTCTTCTTATTCTTCTGTAATCATATTTTTTTATAGATTCTATTTCTAGAATCAATTATTTCAAATTCTTTTCTTGTTTCTCCTCTCATCATTTCACATTTTCCTAGAATTAAGTAACCATTAGGCTTCAATGCTTTATGCATTCGCTCAAAGAGTTTTTCTGTCTGTTCTTGTGAGAAATAAATCAAAACATTTCTGCAGAGAATCAAGTCGAATCCACTAGATGGAGGAGGGTTCCTTAAGTCGTGAGCTTGGAAGTCAATATATTGTTTAAGTATTTGTGATATTTGGTAGTTCTCTCCTCTTTTTTGAAAATATTTTTGAGTTTCAGTTGGAGGTGTTTCTTGTAATAATTCTTTATAATAAAGTCCTGTTTTTGCTTTACTTAATAATTCATAGCTAATGTCTGTTGCTAAAATTTCTACTCTTCTTTTGTCTCTTAAGTCAAAGCATTGGTCAATAATCATTGCTATGCTATATGGTTCCGCCCCTACAGCACAACCAGCACTCCATATTTTTATTTTGCCTTCTGTTGTTCTAAACACATCAGGTAAAACAATTTTTTGCAACACATCATACATTTCCTTATCTCTAAAAAACCTCGTGACATTAATAGAAAGGCTGTCTTGTAACTGATTTATTTCACTTGGATTCTTTTTCATGAACTCTGCATACTCTCTGTATGTTTCTAAATCTAAACGTCTCATTCTTACGTGAATTCTTCTAATTAGATATTTGTCTTTGTATGCACCATAGTTAATTTTGTTTTCTGTTAAAATATTAAGAACTAGTTCAAAATTTTGTGGATCTTTTGGGTCTCTAAATGGAGATTTAAATTCTGGAATGAACACCGATGGTTTTCTTACCTTTTTTTGAGGTTTCTTTTTCTCTGTGACTTGAGTAAAATCTTTTAATGTTGTGACTCTATTTATTAGTGGATGAAATTTAGCGACATTCTCGTCGTATACTTTTCCTCTTTTAAGCCAATCAACTGCATCACGAAATATATCCGGATCGGATTTAAAATTATCAAGCAATTCAAGATAGCTCTTCAACTCATATTTTCTTGCAACAAACCTCATTCTCTCCAATATTCTAGTTTCATCTCGTGAATTAAAGA
The DNA here is from genome assembly GCA_964514425.1 of uncultured archaeon. Lineage (GTDB taxonomy): Archaea > Asgardarchaeota > Heimdallarchaeia > Heimdallarchaeales > Heimdallarchaeaceae > CAZEQQ01. Next base: position 2,641 of record CAZEQQ010000158.1, on the reverse strand, counting down.
ATATATCATTTTTCTTAAGATATTCAAGAATTTCAGTTTTACCATTGTCTGATTCAATGCTAATGTCAAATTTATCTGTTTTTGCCATTTTTTCCACTTTTTATTTTCGTTTTTGCTATAATTTTACTATCTCGCCTCCAGTTAACCTAATGGTCATCGTATTGTTTTTCACTATGTAAGTTACAGACATTCCTGTATCTCCACCTGTGTAAGATCTAACCAATTCTATTTTTTCTTCAGACAATAGTCGTCTTACTTCTATTTCATTATTTTTTCCTATTTTTAGTGTTTGGCTACCATGACCAAACATATTTGCTCCTCCCACAATTTTTGCGGACATATTTTCTTTTTTTACACTTGCTCGCTCTAATTTTTTAATCATCAGAGGAACAGCTTCATCAGCATATTTCGCAGGTCCCCATTTATTTTCTCTTTTCGTTTCTGTTTTTGATGAAGTTGGTAACATTATATGACCAATAACAGCAACATTTCCATTTACTGGATTTTTAGAATAGATCAATAAACCTATACAAGAACCTAGAGAGGATATTCTGAGTATATCTCCATTATGTCCAAGAGCAATCTCTCCGATTCCAATATATGTGACTTTTTCCACTTCATCATTTGACATTTTCATACCCTTAATTCATTATGTGATTATTAAAAGAAAAAATTTAGTCTTTCTCGTGTAGGAAAGACTTCATGAACTGATTTATACTTTTCTCATGTGGCACTATTGCCATATCAACTTGTATTTTACGTTCATTTGTGAATATATCACATTCTATGAATAGAACTTTCTGATTTTTTATTTTCATCTCTTTAAATTCATTTTCTGTTATAGATTCAAGAGTGCCAATACGCATAACAGGAGGGGAAGGATATGATTCAACTTCCAAGAAATCATTCAAAGCTTCAACATATTTCAATAGAAGTATTGAACCTACTTCTTTGATTAATGACATGAAAAGAGGTGACAAATTAATCATCTCTGCAGAATCTGATTTTACATCAGTTGTCATTATATCTATAATTCTTTGAACTGAACTCTCATCTATGAAAGCAAAAAGGCTATAATAAAGATCTTTTATCGATTCTAAAGATATAATGGCCATTTGGTTTCCTTTTGGGAACTTAACGATATCGAGTAAGTTATTCACATCGTTTATTTCAACTTCAGGAATGCTCATATATGTTGACTTTTTCAAAAAATCGGTCAAAGCAATTGCTGCATGACCTGCTCCTATATTTCCTAGTTCTTGCAATGCATCTAAATGAAATTCAGATATTTCTTCATAATTATTTTTAATTTCTTTATCAGACACTAGTTCCGACCTCCATAAAGTTCATAGGGTCAATGATTAATACTACTTGTCCTCCTTCTAATACCGTTGCACTAGAAAAAGCACCAATTTGTTTCAAGAAATCTTGTATTGGTTTAATTACAACTTCTCTCTCTCCTAGAAGCTCATCAACAATAAAACCGATATTTTGATCTCTTTTACGCCAAAGAACAACTATTTCTTTTTTTGCAAATTTAGGTTGTTCTGTTATTGTTTGTCCTTTCAACTCATTAAACTGAAATCTTTCTCTTAAATTAACAATTGGTATAGGTTGCTCGTTAACTATGATATATGTGCCAGTATCCTCTTTTTCTTGGAAGAATTTCTCTCTAGGGACAGAGAGGATCTGTTGTATATCATCCATAGGTAAAGCAAAATGATGTTTTTTTACTGTCAACAACAATACTTTATTAATTGCAACTGATAAGGGAATAATCAATCGAAATGAAGTATATTGACCAGGTTTTGAATCAATCTCTATGCTTCCACCTATTTTATCCATTGTTCGTTTGATTGTTGCAATACCTACGCCTCGTCCGGATAATTCAGTTGATTTTGTTGCCGTACTCAAACTAGATGAAGAGAGAAGTAAGACATGAATATCTTCTTCAGTTAATTTAAGATCTTCAGAGATCAAACCAAGTTCAATAGCTCTAGTTCTCACAGCTTCATAATCTATTCCTTTTCCATCATCTCTGACTTCTAAAATGATGTCTGAACGTTCTTGACTTATATTTAGATTTATTACACCCGAACTTTCTTTTCCAGCCTTTCTTCTTTCTTCAGGAAACTCTATACCATGCCCAATAGCGTTCCTGATAAGATGATTCAAAGGATCTATAAGTTGTTCAATGATAGAACGATCAACACCAATATGTTTTCCAGTAATAATTAATTCTGCTTTCTTATTCTCTTTTTCACTCAATTCTCTTACTATTCTAGGGAATCGGTTGAGAATAGTGTCTAGGGGTACTAATCTCATTTTTATAACAAGGTCTTGAATATTAGTAATAGTTCGTTCAAAACTAAGGAGATTTTCTCTAAATTCTCTCATGTATGATTGCTGTTCGCCAATTTCACGAATAAATTGTCCATAAACTACCAAATCACCTAAAAGACGGATAATTTTATCTAAATCATCCAGTTTTACTCTGACATTCAACTGTTCATGAGTTGTTTCCAAGTTCTCTGTAGCTGTTCTTTTTGCTTCAAGTACGCGAGATACATGTACTGTGTCCACATCTTGTATTTCTTCACAAATCTTTTTGATAGTTTCTTCGTCTTCTTGTGTTGTAATT
>CAZEQQ010000157.1:0-6357 GCA_964514425.1 uncultured archaeon | reverse complement strand
CTCATGTTGCTGGTGTTGTAGCTTTAATATTAGCTATGTCATTACAGAAATATGGATACAAACTAGCTGTTGGTGGATTTAGCGATACAGGTACAAATACTGTGAGAGGAATTCTTCATAACAGTGCTTTGGATTTAGGTCCATCTGGATGGGATCCTGCTTTCGGATACGGTCTAGTCATAGCTACAACGGCAGTTAATTTAGTATAAGGGGATTTTCCCCTTTTTTTCATCAACTTCTATTTAAAATCTTTTTTTAGTTTGCATTTTGAACAAAATTCGAGAAAAAATATTATTTATTCTCTTATTGTAGATAATGTTTATTATTCTCTAACTTCTGTTTTCCAACGACAACTTTAATAGAACATACTCCAACTTTTTTTGACTACTTTACTTGGAGGTGTCTAGAATATGAAGGCTAAAAATATAATTATAATTGATGTTGGTTACGTTTTCCATAATACTATAACTCCTAATTCTACTGACACCTTGTATAAGATTTAAACACTAAAACAAAGCTTTTCTTATTCTACTTTTTGTGGATTTTAATTACTGAATACTCTGCACGATTTTTACTTTTTACAACTCTATTAGTTACTCTTCACTTTTTCTTTGTTACTTTAAGTTTTCTTAATTTTTTTACTTAATTTAAGTTAATTCAAACATAATTTCGTATATCTGGTGATTTAAAAAATGTCAATAAATAATGAATGGAATTATTCAAGTTCTAGTGAACCTCTGTTGGATATAACTCCTCAATGGGCGAGTCAAGAGATTCTTCGCAATGAGTTGGTTTCTGAGGTTATCCAAGTGATAGGCCAAGGCAAAGAAGCTATTGTTCTCTGGTGTAAAGATCATGATTCTAATTATATTGCAGTAAAAATGTACAAACTTTATCGTTCAACACATAGAAAAACTATCCTAAATACTTCTAGGGCTCATCCTTATGACATCATCTCACACTTTGCTAAAACAGAGTACTGGAAAATGAAGGATCTTTACTCGATGAGTATTCCAATGCCCAAACCCATCGAACTGAAAAACTATGCTTTTAGTATGGAATTTTTAGGGTCTGAAGAAGCTCCTGCTCCTTTATTGAGAGATATGAGCAAATCTTCTTTTGTCGACCCTTCTGATATTTTAGAACAAATTATTGAAATATTACGTTCAATGATTGTAGACGCTCATTACATTCATGGAGACTTTAATGAACATAATCTTGTTTACAGCGACGACAAAGTTTATGTTATCGATTTTCTACAAGCTAAAAGATTTGCTCTTAAAGGTCATGTGAGTAGTAATTCTCCATTACTTCCTTTATCCAAAGCGTATAAATATATTAACATAGACTTGCAAAATATTCTAAATTTTTTTAATCGTAAATTTAGGATTAAAGCAAATTTTCACGAAGCAATGATTTATGTTCTTGGAGATATCAAGGAAAAAATAGATGAAGTTTTAATGAATAATAAAGAAGATGAAAAGGTGCGTTCTCACAACTTAATCTACTAACCTATTTCTCTTTTTTATTTGTTATATTTGAGGGTAATCATTTTGGAAGAGTAATAGAAAATACATTGCCTGTAGGATGATTCTTAGAATACTTTATGCTTCCTCCAATTTCCTCTACCAAAATTTTAGAAATGTAAAGACCTAAACCGCTACCATTTTTAAGTTTCAGTGATTTTTTCCTCTTAAACAATGTTGGAACTATTTCATCGGGAATAGATTCTCCTTGGTCTTTTATACTTATTATAATGTTATCCTCCTCTTCTTCGATTTCAGCAAAGACTTTATTCATTCCAGAATGAATATGGATGTTTCTTATCAGATTATCCAAAACATTTTTGAGTAGAACATCAATCTCAAAACATGATTCTCCATTAATCTCGTATGTCATATTATATTTACTTGCAATTTCAATGATAATTTGTGAAAACTGAACAGTTTCAGTGATATGTATCTGCTCACTACCTTCTGTGAGCAGTTCTACTTCATTTATTAGTGCTATACTTTCATTAATAGCTCCCAATATTTTATTAAAATGGGTATTGTCTTTCATTTCTTCTTGAGCTAGGGTCAAGTAACCATTTACAAGAAGTAAATTATTCACTATATCATGTCTTATAATGTCATTAATCAACAAATGGCTTTGATTTATTACTGCCAATTTTTTCTCTGTTTGACTTTTATACTCCACTGCATTTTTTAGTTCATTATTGGTGTATAGTAATTGTAGATGCATTTCAATTAAATCACGAAATTGTGACAATAAATCAATTGTATTCTCATTATAGGCGTTTTCTTTGTTATCAAGTATACATATTGTACCAAAAACGTTTCCGTTAGGTAGCAGAAGCGGAAATCCAAGATACGAAATTAGCCCTATTTTGGCTTCAGGACAATTCTCCCATTGAGGATCTTTTAACGCATTAGGCACTAAAAGCATTTGCTTTGTATTCATCACAGCTTCACAATATAGACTTGCAAGCAGTACTTTATCTCCTGCATGATAGGGATTATTGTTGGACTCACTAGAAAACCAAACATGGATATAAGGGAGTTCAATTCGAGTAATAAGGGCAGAAGGGATTTGTAAAAAGTTAGCTAACAAATTTAAAATATTCTGCCACTTCGGAACCAATTCAGGAGTAAAAGTATCCAATATAGCTATATCTGTAATAGTATGATTAGTAGATTGTTCAGTTATGATTGTCACCTTGAGTACTCGATATTTATTAAGAGTGCGGACAAACGTATCAAATACAATTAATCCTACATTCAAAGGAATTTCTCTTTATACTTATATAAAAATTGAGATTGTTCCAGAATATCGTTTCTAAACCCATATCATAAAACGTTTGAAACGTTTTGATTAGTTTGTAAGGTTCTCTTTGCTATAAAGCATAAAATTTGTACAAAAATTGAGCTAAACCAATATTAACAAAAATGCTTTTCCGTAATACTTTCGTCTTTCCATAATGTTCTAATATGGAAAAAAAAAGAATGTCCAATGTATGTTCAAAATCACATTCCCGTTCTTACATTAATTGTTGAACCAATCGTGGCTACTTCACTTTTAATCATAGCTATACTCTCTTTTAAGAAACATAGGCAGAGAAAAAGACAGTCTACTCTTATGATCAGTTTAAGTTTCCTTTCCTTTTTTTTAGCCGTCTTTACGGGCTTTGTCGGGAAATTGTGGCAATTCTTTTCTTCTATTGATGCAGATGTTCAATCTCCAGGAGCAGCAGCAGTGGTATTAACTTTCCTCTTCTGTGCTTTAGGTGCGTTCTGCATATTTTCGTTTGTTAATGAGATATTTATGGGTTCTAATGATATTTACAACATTATTGCAGCTTTGGTGATGGGGATTATTGCAGGATGGTCAATATCACAGATTACTCTTGATCCAAGTGTTGAAGAAAAACTAGCAAATATCACTATTGTAGTATTTCTTTATATCACAACTATTTGTGTAACAAAAATCTCTCTCTGTATCAGAGAAATGAAGTTAACTGAAGATAAACTCTCAAAAATAGGCTATACTTTTATAATGTTCTATGGGATTTTACTTATGGTTACGTTTCTTTTATTTGTAACAGATGTAATCTATGGCAGTATAATCAATACTACTTTCACAGTTTTCTATTATATCGGTTGGAGTTTTACTTTTTTTGCTGTTTCATCTGGTTATATTGGCTATAACTTGCCTAAATTTGTAAGAAACTTGTTCAAAATATAAGAAAAAGCATTCTACTTCTTCTTTTCAATTCAAAGAATTAATATGAGCCTGTATGGTTTACTCAACTAAGGTAATGTAACCTGCTGTTTTTATCGAGCTACTAACGAATATTTTTACGAACTACTTAGAACGAATAACATTCATTTAGTCTTTAAGAGGAACTTACATTTGTTTTCAATTTTGAGATAAGGTGACCTTTTTGTATCTGTCTCAATCTAATAACTTGTAGGTATGTAAGAACATATGTTCATACAAGAAGGTAGGTCAAATTTTGAACAATCTATATAGTCTACATAGAAATATGTAAAAAAATATATCTACACATGTTATGTCGAAGCTCTTTATATAAAACATTAAAGCAAATTTGAAGTATGAATGTGCTCTATGGTGTTAACACAAACGGCCAAGGTCATATCAATCGCTCTCGTATATTTATTGATTTATTAAGGCAAGATGGACATTCTGTTGATGTGCTCTATTCGGGACCAAAAGTACCCTCCTATGTTGAGGATTTTGAGCCTTATTCTTATCATGTATATGGCCCCCACGAAGTTTATTCTGCAAACAAAATTGATCTATTTCGTTCTATAATCTCCAATGTTTTTAGCTATTCAACATACAAAGATAATTTCGCAAAGTTAGTTCATTTAACAGAAAGGAAAAAATATGACGTTATTTTTTCAGATTTTGAAGTATACACACATACATTAGGAAAAAAAGTCGGATTGCCTGTGATTTCTATAGATCATCAGCATTCACTTTTTCATAAAGATGCAGTTTCTATTCCTCACTCAAACATTGATAAATTTAGTTTAAAGTTTGTTAAGAAATCCGTAAGTGCGCATTTTGATAGAGCTTATGGAATCGATTATACTTGTTCTATTAAATACAACAACAATACTTTCCTTATTCCATTGGTATGGAAACCAGAATTCAAAAATGTAGAAGTAATATCAGGTGAGTTTTTTTTAGCCTATTTAGCAAATCGAAATTTCGGAGAAATTGTCAAAGTTTTCAGCTCATTTCCTCAAGAACAGTTTGTGATTTATGGGTTTGATGTAGATAAAAAAATTGAGAACATTATTTTTAAGAAAACAAACAGAAAAAAGTTTATTGAAGACATAGCAAGGTGTAAAGGAGTAATTGGAAACTCAGGGTTCAATTTGACATGGGAGGCATGTATTCTCAATAAAAACATTTGGACAATACCTTTCCCTTCACAATTTGAACAAAAAACAAATGCTTACAGACTGAAAAAAATAAATAGGGCATTCGTAACAGAAAAGTTTAATGCAAAAAATCTTTCCAAATTTATAGAATATACACAAGAAAACAAAGGTTTACCTTCTATTAAATTACCTATTATTTCAGGAGAATTAATCTTATTAGATATTTACGCCTATTTGGAAACTAAAGATGAACATGATACTCAAAATAGATTTTCATCTCCACCTACTTATTCTATTTTCAAAGATAATGCAAAATTTTTCTTAAACACCCGAAATATAAAAATCCCGTGATAACTTTTGTTATCACGGCCCTACACCTCTTGTCTTTGAATTTTATTATTTATTAGTAATTTTCTAAAAAGAATAATTTGTTTAAATGCCCTAATTTTTCAAGTCTTACTTACATTACTACTAATTATGAAATATATGACTATTCAAAATCACATTAAGTGCCTTAATACTTTTTATACTTGTATTCCTATTTTTATCTATTATCAATTATAATTATTTGTTGGATACTATGGATATTTTTAAAAGACCATAGATGGGACTTATTGTTGCATAAAACTTTTGGTGATAAATATGCGATATTTAAAATATATTACAACTGTATTATTATTTACCTTTTTCCTTAGTGCAGCTAATACCTTTGCTGCAGAAGGGGATGTTGTTTGGGGCATTGAAGTAGGAGACGATTTAGAGTTTAGTATAAAAACTTTTGAATGGTATACTACTAATGAAACAACTTTAACTGAAATTGAAAACTTTCCTTTCAGGGAAGGTGATACTGTCAAAATATCTATTATCGACCTACCTGAAAATTTTGACCAAATGGAAGATGCTAATCCTTTAGATTATTTAGCTTTTTATGTCAATGGGGATAAACTTGCCGATTCTCAAGCAGAAACGTTAGGTGAAGTTCTTTACATTCCTCTCTGTCCTCTTAGTGTCGAGGATGAAGCTGAAGAAACTGTCAGTTATTTTGAAATGATGGAGGAATGGTATGGTGATGTAGATGAAATCACTATTGTCAACGGTGACAAATATTTTGAGATGACATATGAAGAAAGTGATGGAGATTACAGCTATAAGGCTTACCAAAAGATTTACAAAGAAACCGGTGTTACTGTTAAGCAAACTCATGAGTGGGATTGGACACAAGATGATGAGGATAATTCTGTTACGATTATAGTAGAATCAAAATCAGGGTCTGGTGATGGTGGTCTTCCTATTGATCTTCCTTTTGATGCTGTGTACGGTTTCTTTGCGCTAGTCATTGTTGGTTTAACTACTATTTCATTTAGAAGAAGATAACTTTTTATTTTTTCATTTTTTTTACAACAGTAAACAATATTGCTAGCTGTTGGTTCTCACATGGCTGTTT
>CAZEQQ010000156.1:0-6358 GCA_964514425.1 uncultured archaeon | reverse complement strand
TTCATTGTAATACATACCAATGATCCATTTAGCATGCTCTTCTACAAGTTTCTCATAATCTTCTTTGAGAATCATTTCAATATAGTCATCAAGATAGTCTTTTTCATCCACAGCAATTTTTCTGACAGATTTTGAAACATTTTTGACTTTAATCGTATTTCCTATAGATTCTTCTTCATCTTTATTATAAAAATATAAAAAGTTATGAACTAACTGATTTTGACACCGTTTATCAGAATAAGAAATTAAAGAAAAATCATATGATGCTTCATAAGGAACCGCTTTGTCTATAACACTTGCTAATTCAATCAATGATGAAGTTTTTAATTTTGGCATGATTACCAAATGCTCTTCGATCATACTCGATACAACCAATTCACGTAAAACTTTAAGATCAATTTCGTCTAGTATGGAAATTTTCTCTTTTTTAAATGCTTTATTTGTTAAGATTTGAGGTTCTTCGTTTATACTATCAAATATGTTTGTTGTAAAAAGCGGAGACGCATAATAGTTAAGAACGTTGAAGTTATACTCTTCAGGAGAAATGAATAGGCTATGAGCTAAAGCTTTAGGTCTACCAAAAGGGTCTTCTCCATCACTTCTAACAAGTTTAATAATAATATTTCCTGTTTCATGTGTATATTTTGACACATATTTAAGATGTTTTTCGCTTTTTGTTGAGATTTCAGGAAGAAATACAATAGGATCTGGACATCCATCAGGTAGATCAGTTAAGACAACTTTATACCCTTCTTTGTCATCTCTTCTAGCGACTACTTGATACATCTCTTTTAAAGTAAGTGTAGGGTTCTTTAAAAACTCTTTTGTTTGTTACTTTGAAACTATTAGTAATATTCTTAAATAAACATACCTTCATAGTTTTATGGATAATTCCTCTCTAGCTGACTTAATACAAAAGGTGGAAGAGAACATAATTAAGAAAGACTATCACAAAGCCATTGATATGATGCTTTCTCAAGTAACAAAATATGAAGATAATTCGACATTTTTCTACTATTTGGGCAAACTTTACATGTTAAATAAAAATGAAAAAGAAGCTATAATTTACCTTTCTAGGGCATTAGAAATAGATTATGAAGATAGTGAAATCATAGAACTAATGGGCGATATTTACATCACATTAAATGACAGAGAACAAGCTATGATCGCTTACTTGAAAGTAACTGAACTTGAACCTAAAAATATTCTAGTATTAAAGAAATTGGCATATATATTCTTTGAAATAGGAGAATATCAAAAAGCGATAGAGTCTTTAAACAAATATATTGAACTTGAAGAAGACCCAGAAGCTTTTGGACTTCTGTCTGATCTCTACATAAAAACAGACAACCAAATTGAAGCATGGAACACTCTTGTAAGAGCAGAAAAGTTTGCTGCAGGCAATATTACTATTATTTTAAAGATAGGACAATTATATTACGACCTCGATAATAAAAATAAAGCAATGGAATATTTTAACAAAGCAACAATTATAGACCCAGAAAATGTTTCTGCATGGTTTTCCTTGGGGCAATTGTATGAGGAGAGAGAATCTTATTACCATGCAATACAGAAATTTTCTAAAATAACAGAATTAGATCCTGATAATTCAGTAGCTTACTATAAAATTGCAACATGTTACGTATATCTAACAAATATTGAAGAAGGAATAAAATATTACCTACAATGTTTGAGTAAAGATCCGATGTTTTCAGAAGCCACAATAGAATTAGCCTCACTTTACTGGACAATGAAAGAATATGAAAAAGCAATAAGTTTAATTCAAAACGCTTTAAGTTATAATAGTAGAAATGGAAAACTCTACCAATTACTTGGAGATATTTATGAAGATAAAGGAGAAATAGAAAAAGCACATGAAAAATGGAAAAAAGCTAAAGAAAATATAATGGAGGAATGAAAATCGACCCTTTTTTTTTCAAGGACTTTCTTGGAAATATGAAAGGTACTTATATTTTAATTCTTCATTTAAAAAAACCACATGAAGAGAAAATAAAGAATAAGATAATAGACTTTCCTGAAGGTTGTTATCTATATGTAGGGAGCGCACTGGGGACAGGAGGGTTAAATACTCGGATAAGTAGAGCATTCAAGAAAAAGAAATTTGTACATTGGCATATTGATAGATTAACAATCCTTGAAACCGTTAATGTTGTAGGTGTCATCACCTTTTTTGAACAAAAAATAGAGTGCTTATTAGGAGAAAAATTTAGTTGTGATGATAACTATAAACCGATAGTAAATTTTGGTAATTCAGATTGTAAAAGAAAATGTAAAAGCCATCTATTCTATATTAGGGAAAAATAGAAAGTTTAGAAAAGGTTAGAGTAAAACTTATTAAATGAGATAGCAACAATTCGTTATGGCATTAGACCCAACAATTATTCATGTAATTAATATAGCTATCTCTACAGGGTTATTTTACCTTGCAGCAGCGATAGTAAGTGCAATATTGTTCAGTTCTTCATCAAAGAAATGGACTTGGCTAAATATAATCATGGCTCTTTTAGTTAGTATAGTTGTATACTTTGGCATTAATCCCTTTAATGGAACGGGAGCTGGATTATTTATGGGGATAATAGCACTGCTAATCTGCTATATCTTGTGGACGATGGTCGGGGGAATAACATCAGATAGAGCAATCTGGGCTGCAGTTCTAGTCTTAATCATATGGATGGCTTTATGCTGGTTAACGATAATAATCTTACATCTTTTTGATGTCCGTTCCTTTGATTCATTACCAACATTGTTCAGCTATCTGACATAGAAGACCAAAAAGCTATAAAACTTTCAAAATCTAAAGTATAATCTAATTTATACTTTATCCCCTTTTTTTTGCAAAACTCTGGAAAAATAGAACAATCTTTGTTGCTCAATTGTAAAATGAAAAAGAGAAGGTGTTTAACTATAGTAGAATTCCATAAACATTCTTCAAACAAGGACATTTGATCAAAAAAAGTTGAAGTCTTTTCTTTCCAGTCAAGACAATAACCTCCACAATAAAATTTTAAAAAGCATTTAGAACAAAGATTATTGAAATTTAGAGGGGGATTGAAGTTATTATTTTGTAAATTTGATAAGTTATTCTCTTTTAAGTTACAGATGAGATAATCTTTATTCCCAATCAAACTAGAACAAGGATAAACATAACCTTGATCATCAATAGTAAAAGCTGTTCTAGCTGCAGGACAGCGTGTATAGTATTTTCTTCTTTCTAGAATTCGTTGAAGAGATCTTAAGAAGATATCTGTAGGACCTAATTTAAGAAGAAAGGATAATAGCTCCTCTTTAGAGAGGTCAAGCAAATCATCAATAAATTGAGAAAAATAGTTCGTCAGAGAGTGAGAAAAAAGTTGAACCTCTTCGTCTTTCGTCGTTCTAGCTGGTCGAATAGAAAGAGTATCAAAATAGGGAGAAAATTGCGAATAAATGTTGAATAAAGGAGTAGAAAAATCAGTTAAAATGATGATAGCATTCTTATGAACATTAGAATTTAACTGTTGGATATTCCTCATCACTTTCGTAATATTGTTTTTTTGATGCAAATTAAGTGAAATATTAATGTACCCATAAGAGTTAATGAAATTCAAAAAATCTTCTGAAGGTTCTAGAAAATTTGTGGAAGGAGGAAAGAATAAAATAGGAAAATCATATTGATTTTGTATATCTTCTAACCATTTCTTTAATTCAAGAAAATAGGAAAAATGTAAAGATATTTCTCCTGTATAAAATGAGGAAACAGCTATAGGTTGGGAGGAATTGAGAGTTTTTTTATAATCTAAAACTCTTAAAGTATTCTCCTTTAAATCGTCTAAAGGTTGAATGGTAAGTCGCTTTTCTTTAAGTTCTTTACTATAACAATACTCACAGTTGCTGTTGCATTGAAAAGAAGGATTTAAAACCAATTGTGTAATATCAAAAGGGGGATGATAGGCCGGATTTGAAGGTTTATCAGTAAAAAATCCTTTAGAAATAAGAGTTTTAAATTTATTAATGTATGATTTTTTAAAAACAGAGGATTCTTCTACCTCTCTGATATTTTCGAAAGTATAAACTCCATCAGAAAGAGAGTTATTTAAACTAGAATCTGTAATAGACCAAAAAAGTAAATGGAAAGGATCGAAAATAATTGCTCTAGATTTATGTTTCAGTAGAACTATTCGAATTTGTTTGGTCGTTTTAACATCAACAGACGGATTCAGTTTCGTCGCCCTCATCTTGCATTATTAGAGCAACTTTATCCATCGCATCTTCGTGAGAAATAAATTTCCCAAAAATTGTTCCTGTTGAAATTCTTTTGACAACCCACCACCCATCATCGAAATAAACTTCGAAATCACCACATACTTCTCTATCGCTCATAACAAAAAAAAAAATCTGTCATATATAATTTTTCTCATTCTACTTTAAATCTTTCAAAAAAAGAATAATTACAAGATAGAAAAAGAAAGAAAAAAATAAATTATTGATGACTTTTAGAAATAAAGATAAGAATAAAAACACTAAGTATTAAATAATTCTAGAAATAGGAATACTACAATTGGGGAAAGATAACCTTGGCAGAAACAAAGGAACAGAAAAATTACAAAATATCACTAGTAGGTTCTCCTAATGTGGGAAAAACGTCAATATCGTTGATGCAAGCACAAAAAGCATTTCCCCCAAAACATCAACCAACATTAGGAACGAATTTTGTAGTATGGGACACAAAAGTAGATAGTGTAGACATAAAACTAATAATCGCTGATACAGGGTCACAAGAAAGATTCGAACCTGTTCTTCCAAAATACTTTCAAGGAAGCCTCGCTTTTGCATTTATATTTGATTTAACGAATAAAAGCACGTTCGTAAAATTGGATTATTGGATGGAATTAGTAGAGAAGGCAGTAAAAGGTGCACCAAGAGTTCTTGTAGGAAATAAAGTGGATTTGAAGGACAAAAGAGTAATTAGTGAAGAAGAAGCTAAAGAATACGCAAAAGAAAAGGGTATAAAGTATTTTGAAGTATCGGCAAAAGAAAACATCAATCTAGATGAAGTGTTTAAATGCTTAGTTAGTTATGCCTATGAAAGAGACAAATCAAACTAAAACAGAAGAATAGAGTAGATCGAATAGATATAAAAACTTTAGAAAGGGAGAAAAGAAAAAATTTCATTCTATGGGAGAAAGAGCCCAAAAAAGTGCTTCTAACATTTTACTTTTGAATTCATGAACAGTTGAAAAGTTAGCAGAAAAGAACGGACGATCTCCAACATATTCTTGAAGTTTAACAAAAAAGTTAGCATATTGTTTACTTGCCTTTTCAGGGTCATCACAAAGAGCTATAACAAGAGCAATTTTACTGTTCTTTTTAAGGCTCTGGAGGATGTCATATACAGGTTGAATAAAACCTTTATCAACATCAACAACAAAAATCAAACTTTCTTGAGTATTAACTATATCGGAAGTACAGGAAGAGTATTTATTAATAGAGAAAATGTGAGTGGGGGTATTAATGAAAACTTCATCGTTTTTATACCATGTTTCGGTATAAGGAAGAGAAGAAAGTAAATTGGCGTAAAGATTACGAATATGATCTTGATAATCCTCTTCGAAAATAATACAGATTTTATCTTGTGAAGAAACTTTGGAACCATTAGATAAGGAATGAAGGATAGAAACCATCTGATTAGAAAGATAATTTGCTTGTTGTTCATTCATGAGATTAGTAACAATGCGGTTATAATCGACAATTATCTGATTAAGTAAAGATTCTTTAATCTCTTTAACGTGACGAACATCACGAAAACGGTAAAAGAGAACTTTCTCTAACTCAATACGGAAATTATCGATTTTGGTAATCATTTCAGGAACAAGCATGATAAGAAGACAAAGAGTTTTACTCTTCATACGAGAATCTTTCATGGTTTCATCATCAACAAGTAAAGAAAAAGCATATTGAGAAAAACCAGAAGAAAAAGCAAAAGGGATAGGACCATAAAGACCACTGGTAAGGTCATCCATAGAAATAGAACCTTGAAAAACTAAACTATAAGTAATAGAACCAGCAAATTGAAACTTATCCATCACACTCTGTTCAATCATAACATTTTGGTCAGAACTCATAAGACTGAGGACAGGTCCAACATCTTCCAGTTTAAATAAAGTAACAATCATATGAAGAGTAAAGAAAGAAGTGATATAAAAATAATACCTTAAGGGAAAGAAAAAAGAAAGATTGCAAAATTGAAGAATAGAAGAGGTATTTTATTTAGTACTAATTTGGTAATCAGTGAAATAAGAGCGAATTATAAGATTTAAAAGTTCAACATTAGAAAGATAGCCTTTAACTTCCCAACTTT
>CAZEQQ010000155.1:0-6376 GCA_964514425.1 uncultured archaeon | reverse complement strand
AAAAACTATTCATAGACCATAACCAAATAGGTTATAGGTTATAGCTAGTTTAGCACGGATATAATACAAATCGTGTGCCAATTACCCAAATACGTTAAATTAAATTCTTTTTATAGCAAAAATCTGTGCGTTTTGAAAACAAAGAATAGACGAATCAAAAAGGTATTCTAAAATTCTTTAGCCATTCTATTAAAGTTAGTTTTTTACTTATTAGTTTTCATTATTACTCAACTAAGACCGAATACAATTTTGGGCATAAATACTGATGTAGTTGAAAATAATGTAGAAAAAGAATAGAAGGAGTAAAAATGTTAGACTATTTCTTAGTATTAATTATTGCTTTATTTCTTCCTTGCTCTACATAAAAAACTACTGCAGACTACTAATACTTTTGATATTAAGAAAAAAATAGTGTGCTAATGTAAAATCACTGATGGTTTTTCATAACGCTTCGGGTCAATTTTACAGCCTCTTCATCACCATGTTGTTTCCTGTAAGCAAGAAGACCAGCACGAATGACGGCGTTGATAAGACCTTCTTCAGGATCGTAGCGACCCATAAAATCCTTACAAGGAAAAGATACACACTCACCACAATGGGAAAGACCTTTAGCTTCAACACAAGAAAAAGTATCACAATTACCCCAAAAGGGCTTACCACTAACTTCAGTGCAGCCTTTGCAAGCAGGCTCTCTTTCTGCAGTAAACCAAGGACAATCATCACACAAAATACCACAAGGAGAAAAATCTTTGAACATATCCGCCCAAAAGAAACAAAATTATTAAAAATTTCTATCAAGAAATATTCGTGTTAAGAAGTATTGCATTAGAGATTAAAAAAAGGAAAGTAGATAGAACAGAACAGTTGAATTATCAATAAAGAAGGAATTCCAAGAAGATTTATAATAAAGAAAAGAAGAGTTAAGAATAACAAAAGGTCTACAAAAAAGAAACTAAATTAATAGACTCAGATGGAAGACAAAAATGAAAGTAGAAATACGCAAACTGACATCAGAATTAACAGAAGACTATTTACAATTCTTTGACAAGACACCACATGCAACAAACAAAGAAGAACATAAATGCTACTGCATATGGTGGTGCAACGAGGACATAGAAGGAAAAGACTATTCAACAGTAGAAAAAAGAAGAGAGTTAGCAACAAAATATATCAAAGGAAATAATATTCAAGGATATCTAGCCTATTATGATAAAAAAGTAGTAGGCTGGTGTAATAGCAATACAAAAGCAGAATGCTTCAAATGCTACTGCTGGAGAAATTATATGAAATCAGTGCGGAAAGAAGAAAACTCCCCAGAAATAAAAGTAAAGTCAGTATTTTGCTTCGCAATAGCACCAGAGATGAGAAGAAAAGGAATAGCAAAATTACTACTAGAAATAGTTTGTAAAGATGCAAAAAAGGAAACTTTGACTTTGTCGAAGCATACCCAAACAAAACATTCATCGATGATGCAGAAGACTATATGGGCCCAAGCATATTGTTTGAACAAGCTGGCTTTACTGTCTTTTATAAAACTGAAGACAAACTTGTTATGAGAAAATCTCTAAAATAGACCCAGAAATTATCAATATAACTCATTGATTCTCACTCCTAATCTGTTAGATATGAACAAATCACTCAATTCTAATTCCTCTTCAAGAAAAGCTTTTACCATGTCACTATCTTCAGTTTTTCTTATATCTGAATTTCCTTTATGACTTCTAACTAGCATAAAAATTTAGCATAAAAATTTCTGCTAATTCAGCATCATTAAAGAGAAGAGGATTATGTATAGTGTAGGGACTATAAGGATTGATATAGTATGAAAAAAGCGAAAGAATATTTCGAAGAATCAAACTATAAATGTGAAGGAAAACATATAAATATAATAGCAAATTATAATGTTAAAGAAGGAAGTTATAAATTAGGGAGATGAAATATATGTCCCAACTTAGAATGGAAATAGAACTATTAACTCCTATATGGACAGGTGGAGTATCACAAATAGCAACTCAAATACAAGAAACAAGTATAATAGGGAGTTTATCTTGGTGGTACAGTACGATTATACGGGGATTGGGCGGTTATGCTTGTGATTCAACACATATTAATCGTTGTGAATTGAATGGAAAAGAAAAAGACAAACAAGAAAGAAACAAAAAAATATGTCCTGTATGCTATTTATTTGGCTGTAATGGTTGGAAACGAAGATTTAGATTACTGGTGTGGCATAATGGTGACACTAAACCATTTCAACTATCAACACTAAGCAAAAGAGGTGTTTCAAATTACTTCTGGCTTTCAAAAGTCTTCGAGAAAGCTTATGAAACATACTTAATTATTGGTAAAGTTATATTAGAGTTCAACAACATAGAAGATGAGGAAAAAAAGCAACTAACGTCAATACTGTCAATAATGGCAAAATATGGCGCAATTGGCGCAAAAACACAATATGGTTTTGGTCAATTTGAAATGGAAAACGAAATAGAATATAAACAAGCTTTCAAAACTATTAAAAATTTTATAGAAAAAAATGAATTCAAAAGAACAACCAATAATTCAAAACACTATTCATTCAACGAATTTTGGTTCTATGAGTTAAAACTGTCAGATGAGAATGAACAAATAAAAAAATTCCAAAGAGCGAATATTATCAATGAAAATGAAAAAAATAGAAAAAGGCATAATATTTTACCAGTTTCTTTTGATATTCGTTATGAATTCCCAGGTGAAGAAAAAGGCTTAAGATATCGAATTAGAACTATAACAGACAAAAAAACAACTAAAAAATTCTTTGGTAAAACAAAGTTGGGTAGTAGAATATTTGTTAGTCACATATTCAAAAAGAAGAAGGAAGAGAAACATTATTGGTTACGTACATGGGGGTTCACAGAAAAGGATGTAGGTGTAAAAATTGGTGAAGAACTAGAAAACATTTTTGGAGAGAATATACCTGAAATAACATTAGGTGCAAATATTATAAATGAGAGGTAATGTGATGTTTGAGAGATTAGCTAAACTGATAGAAAAAGAAGATGAAACCATAAAAAAAATTATAGAAACTAATAAAGAAAAAAAAGTAAAGTCTAGACAAAATGAATTAAAAAAGAGACTGCTTACAGAAGAACCTCACCTTTTCTATTATGAGTTACAAATAGCTGATAAAGAAGGAATTGATTTACGACCTGATTGGATTAGATACATAATAGATGATAAGAAAAATGTATTAGTATTTAATGAACCAACCAATAAATTTTGGACATTAATAAAAGAACCAAAAATTGATCTAAAAATTTTACCAGAATATTCTTTTTTCCTCACTATAACTTTTGAACTTTCAAAACCATTTATATCTCGGGGAGATGAAGAGTTCAACATCATAGAAAACTCAATAAGTAGAGAAAAAATATTCAATCTACCTTACATGAAAGCTTCTTCATGGAAAGGAAGCTTACGCTCTGCATTATGGCAAATAGGCTATAAAGAAGATAATGAACAAATAATAAGAATATTTGGAAATGAAAGAGAAGAAGAAACTCACAAGAATCTTAAAAAAGGGCGAACTTATTTCTACCCAACATTTTTTAACAAAAGCTCTTTAGAAGTTATAAATCCTCACGACCGCGAAACACGCACAGGTAAAAATCCAATATACTTTGAATCTGTTCCTATTAACACAGAAGGAGTATTCTCACTTCTTTACATTCCTTATGATGGAACAAATGAAATTACAAAAATTAAAAAACAAGTCAAAGAGGATCTACTTTTGATATGTAAAGGTATTAAAGAGATGTTAGTTGCCTATGGCTTTGGAGCAAAAACATCAAGTGGTTTCGGAAGCATAAAACCTGACTTAACAAAAGGTAAGTTGTCAATAAAGAAAGGAAAAGAGAAAATGTTCAAAAGAGTAGAAGAATTAGATTTGAGCGAGAATGAAGTTAATGACTTAATAGAAATAACAGAGGAAGAACGAATTGTCAAATAGTCAATTAAAATTAGATATGTTAGAAGATAATAGAGATTCAATCTTGTTAGCAGAGGTTGGCGTATGGCTACATATGTTGGGAAAATTTGATAATAGATTTTTAAGACCAGAAGAAAATTATGATTATAAGACTTTTTATGAGCATGTTGAGCCAGAGTTTAAGTGCCTACTGAAGAATAACTGGATAAAAGATTTATTGGATTTTAATGTTTCTAATTCACATCCATTAAATAATGCTCCAGAAAGTTTATCATTATTTTCTTCAGAACATAGTAACAGAAATTCACACCGCACCATAGGCCTTTTAAACATATTAAAAGATAGTCATGGAAGAAGTTCAAGCACCAAAAAAGGTGTGCTAAAAAATGATTCTTTTCTTAATCAGCGTGATACTAATAACCGCTATAATTTTGCTCAAGCTTCAGTTTTTGGGTATGAAACAATAATTGATGAAATTGCGCTCGAAAAAGAAAAAAAAGAATTACATAATTTTATAAAAACGCAGTTAAAGGATTTGAAAAACCAATTTAATAACAACAATTGTCTCAATATTTCTTTCTGGGATGACTGGCGTAAAGAATTCACCAAAAAACTATCTAATTCATTTGCATCAGCAGTTGCAGATACTCGTCGTCCTTTGAATGATATTAGCTTATGGGATCAAACTAGTTCAGCAGTTGCTTATTTTAGAGCAGAACTTGCCGAAATTTTACTTACGGGGTGGAGAGATCCTTTGGATAGAAATTACAAGTTCGAGTATCGCTTCATTAAGCTATCTTTTGATGGAAATCGTTTTATCTCACAATCAACACGTCTTGCTGACATAATACAGAGAAAAGAAAGAATTAATAGAGCATTTAATAGCATAAAAAAACTTCTAGAAATAGAATACCCTTTAGGATTTGAAATATATCGTGATACAAACAGTTTAGTCTTTCTTTCTCCTAATATTGATGACATATTAAACGCGATAGGTAAAAACCAGAAAACACTAAAGGAGATAATTGAGCAACAATTCAATGAAATAATGGAGGGTGAGACAATTATTGATGTTTCAACATCGAAAAATAGTTCCCGAAATGCGTTTCACCTTTCTAACGAATTAGCATCTTCAATAAAACCTCTTACACCTACAAAGGGTCTTCTCAAAAAAAATTGGGACACTATAAATGATAAGTGCTATATCTGTCAAATTAGACCTCAAGGATACGGTGTGTCCTCAATAACAGAAGTAGGAAAATCTAACTTTAATTCAGCAGCTTTTGAACAAAAAGTATGTATCACCTGTTTAAAGCGTCTTAAAGGTCGATGTAAGTCCTGGCTAAATAGCTTAGCTGATATTAACAAATCCGTGAAGGAAACAATATGGATTGATGAAGTAGCAGATGCAAATGGAAGAGCTGCTTTAATAACATGTAAATTCAATATAGAAAATTGGCAAAATGGTTTGAAACTATCAAGTTTTAGAAACTTTAAAGAAATAGATAATGTTAAATTTACTGATTTGTTGAGCGAGTTTAGCCATCTAAGTACAAACAATTCAAATGCAAGCAATTCAAGACCAAACAACTTGAGAGACTTGGCTACATATGGACGAATCGGTGAAACGCACGCTAGGACTATAGATGGTCTATACAAGTATTTAATAGAAAATGAAGATCTTCATGACTTTGATATTCTTCATAAAGATAAACTACTAGCTATTGGTGTATGGAGAAAAACCCCTTCATTTACTCGTACATTAAGTATTTGGAATAACATTAAAGAATTTTGGGAGAACATTAGCGAGCATTGTAATAGTTACTTAACTAAAAATAATATGCGAATTGTTTTAAAATGTCAAGACAATTTAGAAAATGTCTTTAATGATGCCAACGTTTACAATTTAGAACTAAGGGATAGTTTAAAAGCAAGTTTTGTATATGATAGTGAGAATAATAGGCTAATAAGTGTGTTTAATTTAAAATATCTATCAAAATTATTAAGAGTTGAAGAAGCATGGAATAGCAAACTGGAAGTATTTCATGAAGGCTTTCAAAATAGTGATGGTAAAATTCCAATAATTATTAAGGATGTAGAAATAGTAGACAGCAACTACTCTCGTTTTATACCTATAATTCAAGATCCAAAGCAATTTATGGTATTAGTTCCTGCCAATAAAGCTTTGAAAATTGTAAAAACTGTAAAAGAAGAATATGATAAGCAATTTTCAAAAGTGAAAAATCGTTTACCTTTAGATATAAATGTAGTCTTTTTTAATCGCAAACAGCCATTATATTCTGTTTTAGATGCTGGAAGAAGGATGTTAGAAAGGAAAAGTGAAGGAAACATACTTTGGGAAGTTCAACCAATAGAAAATCAACCAATAGAAAAAACAACAAACTGTCGAGA
>CAZEQQ010000154.1:0-6376 GCA_964514425.1 uncultured archaeon | reverse complement strand
CTTTCACGGGTTTGCCTGAAATGATGAAGGGAGAGGCGACCGTGCTTACTCCTGCTACTAAGACATTGACGCCTACATCTATGGCGAGAATCTCGCCAAGTGGTTGCTCAGGCTCACATGGACGCTCATAGACCAGTTCAACGATAAACGCTGTGCCAATAAAGATAAACCGCGCATAGCGAAACGGTGTAGTCTCGAGCGCTGCAGGTACCTGCACTTTTCCCCCTATTCGTCGGGGGGAAACATACCCATCTTCCTTGTTGTCTTAACTGTTGATTGGTACAGTAAAAGACATGAAAGCCTCCTTTTCGCTTATATTTCGGCTCTCGTGCGTTTGTTTCTTGGGGATCTTTTCTTCTTTCAAAGTAACTTTTCCAACTCTTCTCTAACGCTATGAGTATCTGTTGCGCTGTTTGAGCTGGAAGTGCTTTGTATGCTGGATGATCTCGTAACATGTGTATGAGTTCATATGCTTTTGTGAAATAGTTATGTGTTCTGTATTGCTTTTTTACTATGTAATTTGCTACATTGTAGAGAGTGTTTGCGTGTTGTGCTGTCCGCATCCAGGTGATTGTCGGCATCACCTTGATTCTCACGGTTCTTAGCACCATTCTCATACTCTTTTTTTCTTTTTTCCCTATTTAAACTCCACACTTTTTTAAAAAAATCATTCTATAGCATATTGAGAAGCGTATAAAAATATTTATATCTTCTGCTTAACTCTAAATTTCCTTTTTATCAACCTACACAAGAAGACCCCTTCCGTAAGGAAAGAAAGCATTGTAGCTTCGTTATAACTGTAATGTGTTTGTTCGTACATTTTTTGTAGTAAGAACTACATTTTTGTGTTGTGCCTCATTTAAGCCTATAATCATATCGTTTCGCATAAACAATTATGTTTGGCACGTTTCTCATAGGCAGTTTACAGACTTTGCAAAAATATGTTCATCCTAAGGACAAAGTGTCAGTTGATGGATTTCTAGGGTTTATTATTCTTAACGAAATAAGATAAATACTCCTTACATTTTTTCTAAAGCCATTTTATCACTTAATTTTGTGTGTTTTTTCTCTTTTTGACATTCTTTACAAATTCCGTGAAAAGTTATTGTTACAGCATTGATCTCAAAAGAGGTGAAATTTTTTTTTGCAACATCTAAAGAAAATAACGTTAGTTCATCAGATTCGAAATCTATAATACTTTGACAATTAGAACAAATAAGATGATGATGTTCTCCTTTTTTCAACTCATACATTAAGATACCATTAACAATTAACTGATTAAGAAATCCTTTCTGTGCCAAATACTCCAAATTTCTATACACAGTAGCTTTACTTATTCTTGATAATTTCTGCTTGACACTATCATACACTGTTTCAACAGAAAAATGGCTTTCGTTGTCCTTGAAAAAATTCAGTATTTCTAGTCGTTGATTAGTGTATTTGATTTGAATCACTAACAAAACAGCTTTATAAAGAAATAAAAAGTTTTTGAAACATAAAAAGACCTAAAGCCTGGAAAAAGAAAAAAAGAAAATAAAAAAAAATGTAACTTTAATTTTTACTCAATGAAGGAATTTAGAAACATAAGAGCTATTTTGTCTTGAAGGTCGAAGGAAATGAGCAGATGGGTCTTCACCCAAAAATTCAGTACACCATGCTTCGTGCTCGATTTCTTCATGAAGTATTGCTAAAGCTAAATCATAATGTAATCTTGTTGTTTTTTCTTGCTCTACGGGGTGTGTTCCGAACGATAAATAAACGTTATTTTTCAAACATGCTCCGTTCTGAATGTCCTTTTTTTAACGACTCATTTTGCGGTGTTAATTAGGAAATTACCCAATTATACAATAAAAAATTTTTGAAAAACAAAAACATTTAAGTAATAATTGTTATCAAACAATAATAATTACTAACTATAACAAAGTATAAAACAAGGAAGTAAATAAAATGACAAACAACAAATATACCTCAATTGTAAAACTGGACTTCCAGTACGCGCATAGGTTTATGAACTGGCCTAGAGAAGCAAAGCACCTACACGGACACTCAGGTCTTTTAGAGATTGAACTTGAAGATACAGTAGATCCGGAAACAGGGTTTGCACATTCATGTAAAGATGGATTTAAAAAAGCGTGGGAAGTTTGTGATCATTTCCACCATGCAACAATATTTCAAGAAGGTGACCCTCTTCTCGATGCAGTTATTGCAGTATATAAAGAGCACAACATCAATAACGACCCAGAAAACTGTGTTCCACTTAAAAAGATTGACCATCCGCTTGCTTGGTCATACCCTGAATACAGAATAGTTGTTACAAAAAAAGTGTCTACTTGCGAAAATCTCTGTGAACTTTTCCACGAGCTTCTTAAAGACAAGATGCCCATTAAAAAAATTACTTTTCGCTCATCTTCAATGAATGCAGCATCGAAAGAATTTAAGTAAAAAAGACACTCTTAAAGACCAAACGGAACAGATAGCACATTTGTTTAAAAGTTCATACGCCAACTTATTTTTTCTTTATTTTTAGCTATCATTAATTACACACTCATATGTCTGATACTATAGAAGTTCGAGGATAATATTAGTGTCTATTAGATACATTATCTCCACTCAGATGATTCATGTTGTAATTCAACCAATGCTGTCTCGTTAATACTTGAAGCAAGTAAAAGTCGATTATCTCCACTCAGATGATTCATGTTGTAATTCAACAGAGGTGTAATCGTCCCTCAAATCTTTTAAACCTCCAACTCAGTTAAATGTAAAGCCTGCAGACTTCCTTTTTTTATAGTGTTTCAATTTGAATTCTATAAACTCGTAAATCTCTTTCTTAATCTCTTAAGGCGGTTCATCGATTTTGGAGAGATCTAATGAGGATGTCATTGTTCTAATTCTGTTTACTTCTTTTGTTTATAATAACTTTTAGTTCTATTATCATAACTATTAGATTGCTGTTACAAAAAACAATTGTGATAGATCTATAACATTTCTAATAATTTACTTTTGGAAACATTATTCCAAATTGAAACTTTTTCCAAAATATCATTTAGTGTGCCTTTTGCGATTTCCTTATGATTTGGAATTGTGAGATTGTGTTCTCCAATGTCAAACGACTTTTTTAGCATTATATGACTACCTTTTTGCCTTTTCACTTCATAGCCTAACTTTGTGAGAATTTTTACCAATTCTGAACCACTAACTATTGGCAATTTGGGCAAAAGAACGCACCTCAAGTTCGGAAATAGATAAAATCTTTATATCCTCGCCACTCATTAAGGCATCTTCAAAATGCAATTCTACTGCTTCGCTGATATTCTCCATAAGTTCATCCAAAGTGTTACCTTGGGTGAAAATATCGACACCAATACCACGAGCACACCAAAATGATTCTTCTTTGTAAATTTCAAACTTTACTAGCAATTCTATCATAATCATCTACTCGGTAAAGTATATATACACTTCTCTTAGTCTAACTTATAAAATGTAAATCCCTTGTGTAATATTTTCTGGCAATTCATCGATTTTGGAGAGATTTAATGATGGTGTCATTGTTCTAATTGTGTTTCTAATGGTAGTAGGAACTCTATGGTGACTCTAGTGATGGAATAGAAAATTGGTTAAAGCAAGTGGCTAATGTGTATGGGTTGATGAATAATTGAATTAAAAAATCTCATTATGCTTTTAGTAAGAATCAGTAAGAAGTATTAGATTAGAAGCTTAATCAAAAAAGAGATAAATAAAAGAGTAATGGATTAAATGCGCTTCTATTAGCTCTTTTCTGTAAAATACTGCCACTTTCTTTTCTTCTAGAAACTCCAAAAGATTCTTTCAGAAAAAGAAGAAATAATGGAAAGCGAAACACTATCTTTATAATGGATTATGAAGTAAAAGCGCATGGAAAAGAAAAATGGTTGTTTAAAAATAGGAAAAACATATGGAATTGTAAGTATCATCGTAATTGGAAGTGCAATAGTTCTAGCAATGATAGTAGGATGGGTAGTTTCAACAATTCAAGGAATAATATACACAGCACTAGTGTTAGTAGGGCTGACAATCATAGTAACACAGTTTTGTGTAAAATGCTCAATAAAGGAAAACTGTATGCATGGAATAATAGGACCACTAACAAAAGTTTTTCCTGACAAAAGAGAAGAACCTTATTCGAAATGGAACCAAATTTTAACATTTCTAAGTATAATAATTATTCTATTCTATCCAATAATATTCCTGATAAACTATCAACTAATATTAGTGCTCTTCTGGATTCTAATAATAACAGGGATAATAATGATTGTAACAAAAGTATGTAAAAGTTGTGGGAATAAAAAGTGCCCCATGTGCAAGAATTAAACTCAAAGCAAAACTAGTGAACAATGGATAGAGTATGAATCTTTTAATATATTCAAAAGACATAAATCGCTATTGTGTTTCAATATTGACCTAAAGAATGGTGCCAGTTTTACAAACACAAAATTTAATAACAATAGCAATTGGATTACCATTCTGGATATAATACAACAGAGTGTGATTTTAATGATTAATGTGAAAAACAAAAAACTACTGTTTAATATATTTATTTTAACACATCTCTATAATTCTTTCCAATCTTGCCATAAGGGCAGAAAGAATACTGAGTGCAAGACTCAGACGGCCTGAAGATGTGGACAGGCATAATACGTTATGACGAAGAAAGAAACGACTGTTCAAGAAACAAAGCCGCATTATGATGAGTATTCACAAGCAGACCACAACGAAGACAGGGAGCATGGTCATACTGACCAGGAGAGCGGTCTAAACGACCTCCACAGCCAACATGAATAAGAGAGGAGAAGGCAGGTGAAAGGGTAACTAAGTCTGTCTTCTTCTGCAACTCTTACAGGTAATACGATTAGTTACAACACTAATCATGGTGTAAGCTTAAATCAGTCATCCATAGATGCTAGTGCAAACAATACGATAAGTAACAACTATTAGGGATTAATTTACTTAACTCTGAAGCTGAAATTGGAAGTAGTATAATATCTAATAACGCAGATCAAGGAATCGATTTACATTATTCTATAGCTACCCTCACAAACAATACAATAAGCAACAATATCCAGAATGGTGTTAACATAAGGCAAACTTCTATAGCTACCCTCACAAACAATACGATAAATAGCAACTACGCTGGTGTCTATTTAATTCTTGCCTCTGCGAATATAACAAGCAATCGAATATTTGGCGAACATTTTGGTATTGTACTGATGGAATACTCCACAGCTACGATTACCAATAATATGATAGGTAACACCACAAGTCAATGCATCAGATTATCTCAGTCTTATGCAACCATTACAGACAATAAAATAAGTAATGCTGGTGATCACAGTATCTATGTGTCTTCTTCTACTGCACATATTAGAAATAATTCTATAAACAACAGTACTTGGTATGGTATTTTTTCACTTCAGGCGACAGTTACTATCATTAACAACAATATAACCAATTCCTTTTCTTATGGAGCCTACTTGAATGATTTGAGTTTGAATTCTGTTATTGCTTATAGAATTGACCAGAGCAGGAGAACTACCTGAAGCTGAAAATGACGCTATTGCATTAACAAATCTTATTGACAAAATAAAAGAGTTAGACGCAGTTCTAGAAAGAATCGAAAATGAAAAGAACTAGTTAAGAGATCCATTAGAAAAAAGTTTAATCTACTTTACTTATTATTTCCTTTACTCTCCCTGTAATACCATTTTTTAGCATTACCTTTATTCCATGAGGATGGTGACTGGAATTAGTAAGGATTTTAGTGACTATTCCTGTTGTTAATTCGTGTGTTCGTTGATGGTGTTTTTGAACAACTTTAACTTCAGAACCAATTTTAATGTTTGCTCGATGTTGGTTACTCATGTGTATCAAACGTATCCTTTTGCCTACTTTTAACATCAGCTATTTTAGTTATTAGTTCGAAATCATTTTTTAGATCTGTTCTCATACGAATGTTCGAAATCTAATAACACATTATTAAGCGTGTTAAGTAATCTATTACCCTTCCTGCAAAATCAAGCACCTGCTTTCTTGATTTTTTAATTATGCAAAACAGTCAAAATAGAGAGAGTAAGGTTTTTTGGAAATTATGACTAGATAAGCGACATTTGAGAGAGTTAACTCCCTAAAGTTGTTAAGCAAAGTAATTATTAACATCGATGAGTAATACAGGTAGAAGATTATATGAGCACTGTTGAAGTAGATGAAGAAGGAAGAATAGCTATTCCTAAATCTGAACGAGAGAGGTTAGCTTTGAAGCCAGGAGATAAGTTAGTGTTATACGAAAAAGATGGAGAGTTACGATTAAGAAGAAAAATTTCATCTGAAGAGTTTATTGAAC
>CAZEQQ010000153.1:0-6423 GCA_964514425.1 uncultured archaeon | reverse complement strand
CCCTACTTTACCTTTTTGCGCTAATCCTTGTTCTATCAAATACTCTATTCCACTTAAAATATCTTCTTGTTCATCTTTTCCCCATCCATTTATTTTAATAGCATCACGAAAGTTAATACCATATCCTGTTGAACCTCTATAGTTAGGATCAAAAACAGTGAAACCTAAACTAGTGTAATATTGTAACTCACTATAGAAGTCATCTTCAGAGTGAGCTGTTGGACCCCCATGAATATGAACAATGGTTTTTCCATTAGGGTTTTTAGGACGATAAAGCCAACCATGAAGACTCTTTCCATCTTTCCCTTTCCACTCAATTTCTTCAGCTTGTGTGAGTTCCTCTTTTTTGATAGCTAATTTATCCCAAACTCGTGTCAAGGAAGTAAATTTTTCAGGTAACGCTTCTTTTGGAGAAAAAATAATAATATCATCAGGTTGAGATGAACCATAATATAATCCTATCCATTTGTCCTTAAAAGGGAAATAGGGTATCAAATTACCTTGAACTTTAGGGATTTTTAATTCGCTCTTACTATCGAAATCAAAGATGCTACATTGAGGTTTGGCTTTAATGTATTCTAAAAGGACAAAACGAGTATCATTAGGAGGTACTAGCAAACGTTCAAAATTTCGGCTAGAATCATCAACTAACCATGTAATATCTCCAGTTTCAACATTGTAAGCTCCAATACTATTGTAATCTTGTTTTTTCCCAAACTTACTATCTGCAATAAATATTACATGTTTATTATCTCCTAGCCAAAAAGCTTCAACTTTTGCTTTATCTCCCATATTTATTATCTCTCGATCTTCTTTTCCTTCAATATCAACCATCCAAATTTGCTCTCCATTCGGATCAATATCACTTCGACTATAAATAATAAGTCCTTTCTCTCTATTAAGTGAAAGGGTTACATAAGTCGGTTTGAGAGGTTTAGCTAACAAAGTTATCTCTTTTGTTGTTAAATTCTGTTTATAAACATAAGTAGGGTCAATTTCTTCCTTCTTATCAAAATCATAATTAGCTGCAAATACCAATGTAGTATTATCATAATGTAAAAAACCTCCAGTCAAAAAGTAAGGAGGATTAGCTTCAGTTAAAGGCTCCATCTCGAGAGGATTATCTAGTTTTACTTTGAATAACTGGTACCTCTCATTTCGTTTAATATCTTCCTTAACAATAACAGCATCATTAGGAGGAGTAAAACCTATGGTCATACTCAACTCATCCGTTTTAGTCAATAAAACAGGTTCATTCTCTTGTTTATCAGGAAAAACACAAAAAACATCAAAGTTAGTATTAATATTACTCCAAGAATAAGTAACGACTCTTCCGTCAGATGATAACTTTAGTCCATAAATTCCTGGTATATCTAGCAATTTATCCAAAAATTCTGTCATAAAATGAAAAATTCTACACTTTTTATTAATGTTGCCAAAAATCAGAAAGTTAGAGAAAGAAATTGTGCTATATCAAAGAAAAAGAACCCTATAGGAACAGCAACAATTGATCCTACTATATATCCAGCTATAATATCTCCTACATAATGAACTTTCAAAACGATTCTTGCAATTCCAACGCCTAAAGCCCAAATGATGAATAACCAGCTAACCAATGGAAAAAGAAAAACGCTCAAAACAGCAAGGCAAGCAACTCTAGTAGCATGGCCACTAGGAAAAGAATAAAAATCTCCTTTAGTTACATATTGTTTTGTTGCTTTACCACAAGGTCTTTTTCTTCTTACCAAATATTTGACAATAGTAGCAAAAAGACCAGCTAGTAAAACAGTCAAAATGTGTGTCAACATCTCTAATCTAGTTAACATAAGTCCAAAAGCTAAAAATAAAAGGGAGGTAGTAATCCAAGGAAGATTATTACCCGTTAATGCTATCCATTGGAAAAAGGTCTTACTATTCTCCAATTTTTGGACAATACTAGCTGAAAGTTTTTCATCAAATTCACAGAACTTACCAACACCGTTACTTTGTGTTTTTTTCTCTGTTACATTTGCTGAATTCATTCTTTCACTTCTTTTGGATCTGATTGTTATAATATTCTCTTACAACTTCTAAATGAATAGGCTTATCTACATCCATAGCCAGCTCAGGTGGTGATGGAATAGCGTATACCATATTCTGCTTTTTAAATACACCTTTATTGACTCTTCTAACTAGTTCTTTCAAAGTTAACGTCTTTGTAAGATATTTAACAACTAAGATAGGATTGACCAAAATCATCATTAATATTGCAGATTTACGGTTTTTTCGTAATTTCTTCAATAATTCTGTTTGATCATCCATAATTCTTGGATTAACTAACATTAAATCTCCGCCACAAAAACTAATATCCTTAAGATTAGTATAGGACCTTGTAGAGTTGGGGAATTTCTTCACCATGTCTTTTTTATCAGCAACACTATAAAAGAAGTATCCATCAAGAGTTCCGTTAGAATGCTTGTGACAATCTTCAATAAAGTTTTTAACTAACTCTCCCGTAATTAATGGTAAATCAACAGATATAACAATAAAATGCTCAGGTTCGGGTCTGTCAGAGTAGAACCTTTTCCTAAAATTATTTCCTTTATCAATAACATCACTATCGTCTTTATAGAAACTAACGCCTAGTGAAGTTTTCAAATCAAAGTTAAGATCTTCTTTTTCTAATCCTAAAATGTACGCATGGTCGACAATTCCACTATCTTCTAATGCTTTGATAATATGCTCTAAAAAGGTTTTTTCTCCTAATTTTAGTAAAGCTTTCGATTTAACATTTTCAGCATTACAAAGAATAGCGTCACTTTCTCCGTAACCAGCTGGAATTACTGCTTGATATATTTTCATGTTTTTTTCATTCCTCAATTCAATTTTTCTAATGTAGGTTTAATACCATATTGGTTGAAGTAAGTTCTGTATTCATCAGGATGAAGCTCACCGCTTTTACCAGAAATAGCAACTAAAGCACCCTCTAAAACATTAGTGCCAAAAGATCTACCTTCTACTCTAGGAGTAGTAGTAATAAGATACTTGATACCTATTTCTTTAAGCATTTTAACATCTTCAGCAGTAGTTGTATTAGTAATAATTATCTTCCCTTGCATTTTATCCATAGGCATGTTGGTTTTAATGAAAAGAAAATCTCCAGCGATAAATTTAGCTTTTTCAAAATACTTACTATGTTTAGGTTTATTGACTTTCTGCTTCTCGCCAGTAGGATAAAGCATAGAAAATGGCAAACGACCTACAATAGGCATCATTATAGTGGCAAACCTTCCGACTTTCTTAAGACAATGAAAAGCTATACCAACCTTTAAGCCCCAAAGAGTATCTCCAAAAGTTATAAGCTTTTTATTGTGGTTAACAAATTCCCACGCACTCTCAGCCATACCCCAACGATCAACAGCGCAAGTAACAAGTATTGAACGATCATCTTGAACCTCTTCAGGTATATTATCTTCAACAAATTTCATAACATCGCGTTCAAGAGTGTTCTTAATTCCGCCACCATCAACGATAGGCGTGTGTTTAACATTCTTAATTAATTTCCATATTCCATGGAGTTTGTATTTCCTCTCCCCTTTACGAAGGTATAAATCAGTTCCGCCTATACCAAAAGCATCAACCTTACCATCTAATTCTTCAAGTAATTCTTGATATTTCTTTAAATCACCATCTGTACCAATACGTTTGACAGTAATTTCAGTTTCACCTATTTTGTAAAGTTTTTCGTAATCTCTTTCAGGTGAACCAAGAGAGATAGAGACGACTTTTTTAGACATAAAACACCGAATTAAGAGATTATTAGCTTGTTTATAAAGTATTACATAAAACAGAAGAGAAAAAACAAAGAATAAGTTGAAACCATAAATTTCTGTTACATGTATTTCAAAATACTTAACTCTACATTGATATATTCAATCATTTAAAACCTATCAACAGCAAGAGTTTTATAAACAATACATTTAGATTACTTGATAATGTACAAATGTCTCACATAATCTTAAACGAAATTGCTAAAGAACTTAACATTGATGTAGAAATTATTAAGGTTGACAAAACTATTAGAGGTTCCTCAACCACTGCTATTAAGCAAATTAGTTTGGGAGAAAATGGAGAATTAGCCATATTAAAAGAAAGAGCATCTTACCTTGAATGGTTCTTTTATACTAATTTGACAGATAAGTATAATGTGCCTGCACCTAAATTATTAGCTAGTTCTAAAACTAGTGATGGGCATTGGATTTTACTACAGAAAATAACGAAAGGTTTACATCCTCGAAAATGGGGACAGAAACATTTCGAACTAGCTATAAGAGCTATCGCACAATTACATGCTCAATTTTACCTCAAAACTGAAGAACTGAAAAAATTAGGCAAAGTTCCTGAACCTTTGAATAAAGAAAATTGGGAGAATACACGTCAGCAATTGATAGAAGATTTAAGAAAATCAGCTAATACAGCAAAAAATTACGAAAAAAACACAATAATTAATGCAGAAGAGTTTGAAACTCTAATTGAGAAAATAGAGAATCCAAAATTTCTTGATAACTTATTAGCTTGCGGTACAACGTTGGTACACGGCGATAGTTGGATTTATAACATCTTTCAGAATAAGGAAGGAGTATATTTTATAGATTGGGAAGATTATTTTATAGGTCCATCAATTTGGGAATTAATTTATTTTTATGATCTTTCTCATTATTTTGTTGATGGGGTAAAAATAACTTACCGCAAAAATCCTTTGGATTTAGATGTAATAGTTTCTTTCTATCTCGATGAATTAAATAAAAATGGCGTAGAACTTAATGTTATAGACTTTAACCGTTCTTTTAAAGCAGGGTTAGTTTTTCATATGGCTTATTATTGGGGAAGAAAATACAAACCTTTTACTCTTTATTTGAAAGGAGGAAGATACTTTGTAAAGCGAGTACTAAGACTATTGCCCTCTAGAGACGATTTAAGAGAACATATAGAAAAATTATTAAAACTTGATCAAGTCGAATTTACGAGCCACAGTTAAAATTAGATGACAAATGGTGTTAGGATTTAGAAAAAAACATTGCTAGTTTTTAACTAAAAAATTTTGGGGAAAAGAGACCCTGTTCTTTTTTGGTATTCTATATATTCATCACCAAATTTTTCTATCAATAATCCTTCCTCCTTTTTCAGCCTGTACAAGATAAGAGCAAAGAGTCCAGCAAACCACGTGATTGTAATAAAAAGATCAAGGGTGAGTAAAGCAACGCTAATATGTAAAAGAATGAAGGCTGTATACATTGGATGTCTAATGTATTTGTAAGGACCAGATTGTACTAAAGTTTGTTTGTCTGTTATTTGTACTCTGACTGTAAAATTAAGTCCTAAAGAGTGATGAACCCAAAGGAAAAAAAGGATAGACAGTATTCCAATCATTGCTCCTACTACTTGAAACCAATAAGATAAAGATAAGGTCGTCCATTGATAGAGTTGAGGAAAGAAGATGAAAAGGAAGAAAGTTATAACTTCGAATATTATCAAAAACGAAAGAAGATATTTGTCCATATGATCTACTTCTTTTTCTACATTTTTCTCTAATTTTCTACTTTGTCTTGAATAATAACCTCTCAACATAGTGAATGAAGAGTAAATAATAATCAAAGCAATCTTGAATATCAAAGCTCTCATTTCTGGTTCCATTGGTAACTCGATGATGTGATATAGTCAAGTATTAAATGTTTCTAAAGGAAAAAAGAAAAAAAAATTAACCTTTTTTAGGTGCTAATCGTCTTTTCTGAACTAAAATTAGACCAATGAAAAAGTAGAATATAGTTAGTGCCAAGAACATTGTGAAATGAAAAGATATTTCGCTAAATGTTTGACCATATACCAAAATGTAAACCATCATATCTGTTGCCCATCTTGTAGGTAAAATATCAAACACACCTAATGAATGACCAAAGAAATTCTCGACAACAATAATATTCTTCATCATAATGAAAGATCCAGAAAGGAAAGAGATTACTATAGCACAAATCGTTCCTATACCAGTAGACATGGATTCATTTCTTACAAAAGAAGCTAAAATAAAACCAAAAGATGCGATTGATATTCCTGATAACCATGCAATAAAACCAGCGAGTATAAGCGAACCTTTAGGTGAAAATCCTAAAATTAATGAAATGATTATCATGACTACTACTTGAATTAATATAACAAACATTTGCATCATCATAATTCCGCCTAAAAGGTGATATGAACGCATTTTAGTGATTTGTAAACGTTCTAATGTTTTCTTCGAAACTTCCTCAACAATAATTCCTGATACTATTGCTAGAGTATTGACTAAACCAAAGATAATTAACCCAGGAACAAGAAAATCAAATACTGTCCAATCATCGACTTCCACTACTGAAGAAACAGTTGTTATTGGAGAACCAGTATCACCTC
>CAZEQQ010000152.1:0-6480 GCA_964514425.1 uncultured archaeon | reverse complement strand
ATAGTATGACGATTGGTGCAGATTTTGCAGTTAAAAGGTTAAAAATCGATGAACAGGACTTCGTTGCACAAATTTGGGATCTTGCAGGACAGCAAAGATTTTCAGCAGTTCGAGAAGTTTATTATAGAGGGACTTCAGGTTGTTTATTAGTTTTTGACATTTCTAGGCGAGCTTCTTTTGAAAATATACCTAGTTGGATAGCTGAATTATTAAAGAATAACAATAATCGAGTTGTGCCCATTGTTCTTCTTGGTAACAAAGCAGATTTGCGTTCATCTGCCAAAGATCCTGTTTTACGAGAACAAGCTGAGGAATATGCACGTTCTCTTTCATCTTGGTCTGGTTTTAGTGTCCCTTATATTGAAACATCAGCAAAAACCGGCGAAAATGTAGATGAATCATTTAAAGTTCTTCTTAAAAATATAGTCCTCTTTTATGAGAAGTTGTATACCCAACAAGGATAAAAAAATCCTTTTTTTATTATTTTACACTTTTCCAGTAGATTCTATTTTGAACCCTTCTGTTTCGCTAGGTGTTAGTTCAAGAATTTCCGATACATGTGGAACTCCAGTTAGCTTTGTTATAGTAAAGTTTTCTCGTATTTTTCCACCCATTTTTTCACGTGAAAAATAGAATATACCATGTACTGCATTCATTATTATTCTCTCTGCAATAGGATCAAGAATATTTTGTGGCAATAAGAAGAAATGCACACCTCCTATTTTTGTGAAAAGTTCAATTATTTCTTTTAGAAAAAGAATTAATGCATTATGGTCACCGTCTAATCTATCTTCAACCATCCACAAAAGGTCATCAAAAACACTGAAACATCTCTTTCTTTGATTTTCTTTTACATAATACATTTTTTCTATTATTTTTTTTATGTAAGTTCTTCTCCTTACTTCTATTCTTGAAAGTTTAGTAGAAGTTGAGAATGTTGATGTCATGTCATACATGTTCTCAAATATAAGGTTCTTTCCTTTATATTCTTCATATTTCCAGTTATAAGATTCAAATGATCTTAACACTAATTCTAAAGGTTTTGTGCTGTGAACATAAAAGACCATATTGTTTTCCATGTTCTTTGCCCAATTGAGTAGAATCCTTTGAATAAATAGTGTGGGCATTGTGGTTTCACTTGGGTAATAGACTAAAATGAGTGAACCTTGTGGTATGCCTTTCCTTACAGCTAACTCCAGTCCTAATTTTTGGTCAAGCGAATGGATACTAGTCTGTATTAGTGCTTTCTCTGCGTCTGTTGGAGCACCTCTTCGTCCAATCCGCTCTATTCCATCACTTGGTTTTTGCCCACTCATTTTCTTCAACTCCTATAGTTGCATTAAAACTGTTCTAGTTCTCGTAATGCAAGTTCTAAATCAGAGATGAATTCATCTTGGACTTTTTCTTCCTGCTTTTCTACGGTTATTATAGGTTTAGGTTTACTAACTGCAGGAGTTACTGGTTTGGCGTCGACATCTAGTATTTCTTTTATCTTGTCAGCTGCTATTTTCATTGTTCTTCGTACCATTCCGAGTTGAACACCTGTATCTGTTATTAAACACAAAACAGAACTTCCACAACTAGCAACTAATATTAGTCCATCAGAAAATTCCGAGATAATGATATCTAATTCAGATAATCCTACATTTTGTCCCTGTTGTTCACTAGCTAAATACACAGCACTTGCAATAGCACCTAAAGCTTCGGTTTCAAATTCACCAACATCAAATCGTGAGGAATAGGCTAAGGTTAGCCCCGTTTTATCTGCAAGAATAACATGATTGATTCTTGAATCACTTGTGATAATTTCATGCAAAATAGCATTTATTTGATCTGCTCCATACAACATTAATCACCATAATTGTACAATTTCAGTATTGTTTTAACTACTATGTAAATAAATGGTTTCATATTTAACACTTCTTGTTATGCACGTTTAATGTTTAAAAAATGTGCTTAATGTTATTTTAAAGCATGTAATAGCATTATGAAGGATATTTTGCTAGATATTAATATGGTTTAGATATGATTCTTTTAGACCCTAATCTTTTTAAGAAGCCATAACTTTTATTTTATTATGAATGGCATAAAATTTCCAATAATCATTCTTAATTTTAAAACATCCCTTGAATCAACAGGAAAGAATAGTGTAAATTTAGCTAAAATAGCTGAAATTGTTGCAAAGGAGACTAGTGCAAACATTGCAATATGCCCACAAGCTATTGATGTTTGTAGTATCATCTCATCAGTAGAAATACCCGTTCTTGCTCAACACATTGATCCACATCCACCTGGCAGTTACACAGGTAATAATTTACTTGAAGCATTTATAGAAAAAGGAGTAAAAGGAACACTTGTTAATCATTCTGAAAAGCGCTTGTTATTATCAGATATAGAGAGTTTAGTTGCCAAAACCATTCCTAAGGAGTTCTTTACTTGTGTCTGTTCCAATAATGAAAACACTAGTAAGGCCATAGCAGCTCTTGGTCCTCATGCTTGTGCAATGGAACCGCCTGAACTTATTGGAGGAGACATCTCTGTGACCACTAGACCTGAACTTGTTTTACAAACAATAGAAAGCGTTAAACAGACAAATCCAGCTGTTAAAGTTTTAGTTGGAGCAGGTGTAAAGACGGGTGAGGACATACAAAAAGCTTTGGAATTAGGAGCTGAAGGAGTTTTGCTAGCTTCAGGATTTGTAAAAGCGAAAGATCCTAAAAAAGTTTTACTTGAGATGACAGAAGGATTATTAAAAAATAGATAATCCTACACTTTTTTCCACATTATTTTGCCATCTTTATCTAATTTTGTTAAAATATCTTGTTCTTTCATCAAGTTCATTGATTTATGGAATTCTTCTTTACTTATTGGAGCTTCTCCATCTTTCATTTTTGAAAAAACAATGCTTGTGTAAATTGCATCTTCGAACATAAATGTTGAGTTTCCAAATGCTTCCATTATTAAATCAAAGTGGGGTATTTCTGGTTTGGCTTTTCCACCGATGGAAGCACTTTGAGTGCCACTTACCGGGTTAATTTTTGATACGATTAGCTCAACCAAGAGCTCACTTATATTTTTGCCACCTTGTGCGTTGGTATAACCATATAATTCTGCTAGTAAAAACGCAGAATGCTCTAGGTATTGCTCAATTGAACTAAAAGTTTTTTGTTCAATTAATGTAAGAATAAATTTTCGTAATTCTTCTGGAAGTTTTACTTCTAAACTCATTTACTCACCTTATTATTTACAAGATATAATGTTAACTAAATAATGCATATAAGTTTACTGCTGTCCTATGATTATTTTCAGATATTAATTATGGCATCCTTTGGCAGTTTTATCATTCGCGATTAACGTCAAAGCCGTCTCATTTTACAGTCATTTGCCAATTAAATCAAGCAATTTTAGTTAGTTAAAGTTTTCTATGCTAAATTAGATTGATGAATTACTTCCTCGACACTAAAGTATTTGATGTATAAAATAGAAAGGATTTTTCGAGAATTTGAATGGTAAGAGAAGAAATGAAAAATTACTTTTTCTTACCTTTTTTCATGATACTATAACCACAGCGACCGCAAGTCCACCTATTATTGTGATCTGCCATAAATGTAGCTTGACCACAACGTTCACATTCCTTTTTTGCTCTTTTTATAGAATCGCCTTCAATTTTATAATTTTCATAAGTTTTTGACATTTTCTCACCTATTTTGTGTTATTTTACTCTTCTTTATTTTCAGCTTTTATTATTCCAGAACGTTTAAGGAAGTGCGTTTTCTCAACACTTTTTGCTTGTTCTGCTGTATCGTATACATGAATAATAGCGACAGACTCACCTTTACCATATTGTCCTTCCATCTTTATTAAAACCACTTGATTTCGTTCTTTATTCATTAGTGCAGCTATTTTTGCCAACACAGTATCTCGTTTTGGTATAGCCTCACCTAGATGGTTTATTGACAGTTCTACTTCTTTCCTTCCTAGAAGTTCATTTTGTATTTCATTCACAATTTTAAGTTCCATTAACTTTCACCATTTTTTCCATTAATTGTTCTATTTCTATTTTCTTTTTTTCTGTAACCGTAACTATTACAATACCTTCATTAGGTTGCCCATATAGAACTTTTGTTCCTAAAGGGGCTTCTAATATTGCGGGCAAGACCAGCAAATCCTCTTCCCCCGTTATTTTTATAATGGTTTTGATTTCATCCAAATTTACAAGCTGCTGAATTTTTTTCCATGCATTTTTTTCAATATGTGCAGGCTTATTTACTACAGACACCTCTTTGTAAGACTCTAGTTGAGGTAAATCTTGTGCTTTTTTCCTTTGGATGTAACCATCAATGATAATAATGTGGGGATGGATATCAATTTCGAGGAGACTTTGAGTTATTTGATCTCCTACAGAATAAATTTTTGCAGAAGAGTCTAAAGATTTCAGTGCATTTAATTGTTCTATTATTTCGTTTTTTTCTTTAAACAGAACATCTATTGGGTTCTTAAATTTATTACGTTCTGAATCGGGTAAATAGTAGGTATAATTTGAGTGGTTCGAAGAACTCACCTAACTCGTAATGCATAATGACCAGGTTTATCAATTTTCATGCGTTTACTTATTTCACTTTCTGCAGGGTTAACAATAAAGACTTCTCCAGAATAATCAGTGGAAAAATCATTGGTTTTGCAATTACTACATGCAGAAGCACCTTTATCTTTCGTAATAAGATGACATATTTTACAAGCTTTTACCATTAATTAGTCCTCCTATTGTACGCTGGGCTGATTGAGACTTTTTTTCCATTCGTCTATCCATTCTTTTGCCCCTAAACTATTTTGTTTCATAGTTAATCCTACTCTAATGGAGGATTTTCCTATACTGACTGCAATAATTCTTGCACGTACTTGTGTATTAACAAGTAAATCACGTTTTGTCTTATCTCCTCTAAGAACGCTATTTTTGGGATTATACCTAAAATAATCTTCTGCGACTTGTGAAACGTGGCATAATGCATCAACAACACCAATTCTTATAAAAGCGCCAAAGTCAGTGTTTTCCACAATCTCACCTTCAACGATTTCACCTACCTCAGGAAGGTAGCAAAGTAAACCAAAATCAGCTTGGTAAAAAACACCCCCATCTCCAGGAACTATTTTTCCTCTATAAACTTGTGTAATCTTTGTAACAGAAACAATAAAACCTAAATCGGGATCTATGCGACCTTCAAAGGATTCACGCGCAATCTCAATCAATACACTGTTTAAGTCTTCACCAAATTTTGAGGGAGGAATACGTAAAGTATCTTGAATGTTTACGTGATAGTACATAAAATCATCTCATCTATTCTACAATAAACAAAAAAAGAAAGTTATTTAAAAATAATGTGATTAAAGGGAAATGAAAAAATCAAAGAGAAGAAAATTAATATTTAAATTCAGTAAAATGACATAGAATAATTCTTTATTGTTAGATTTAATTATTTATAATGTGAAGATAACCACAAGAAGAACAGTCTTATAAACATATAATAAAATCTTATTTAAGAATTAATTCCTTAAAGGAGTAAACTGTAATGAGCAAAAAAGGCACTACTAAAAAAAGTACAAGTAAAAAAGAAAAAAATTCTCCTAAAAAAGAAATAAAAGAACAAGAAGTGGAAGAAGTAAAAGCAGTAGCTGATAAAAAGCCTTCTCGAAAACAAGAAAAACCATTACAATCTGAAATGCACCAACCTGAAGTTTCAATAGGGACTATTGGTCAAGTTGATGATGGTAAATCTACTCTTGTTCAAGCTCTAACTAATAAATTTCCTGATGAGCATAGTGAAGAATTGAAAAGAGGGATTTCTATTCGATTAGGTTATGCAGATACAGATTTTCGCAAATGTAAAGCGTGCCCTGAACCAGATTGTTATACTGTCAGTCTTACTTGTCCCAAATGTAATGAGGAGACAGAATTTTTGCGTAGAGTGTCATTTGTAGACTGCCCAGGACACGAAATACTTATGGCTACTCTCCTTTCCGGTGCCTTTTTAATGGATGGTGCCATTTTAGTTATTGCAGCTAATGCAGAATGTCCTCAACCCCAAACACGTGAACATCTTGCTGCAATGGAGATTCTTGGCATTAAGAATATTGTTATTGCTCAAAATAAAATAGAACTTGTTTCCAAAGAAGATGCAAAGAAAAACTATCAGCAAATACGTGATTTTACTAAAGGAACTGTTGCAGAAAACGCACCAATCATTCCTCTTAGTGCTATGCATAGAGCTAACCTTGATCTGTTAATTAAAGCAATTGAAGATAGAATACCAAGTCCAGTCCAAAATCCTAATGAACCATTAGAAATGCAAGTTGCCCGTTCTTTTGATGTTAATCGTCCGGGTACTATGCCTTCAAACTTACGTGGTGGTGTTTTAGGAGGAGCAATTGTTACTGGAACAATCAAGGTCAATGAACCTATTGAGATTGTGCCGGGCATACCAG
>CAZEQQ010000151.1:3131-6488 GCA_964514425.1 uncultured archaeon | reverse complement strand
TATCATCATCAAGAGCACCATCACAAAGATTAAGGAAAACGTCAAAACTTCCACTTAAGATTAAATGTCTTACTTGACGAATAGCTTTAGCTTTATCAATAATGTGCTCTTCACAAGTATGCCCAAGAGCTTCAATATACTCTTTAACATAGGTTTTATCATCATATAATGCTAATTCAGAGGATGATTGGTCATAGGTGGTTATTAATACACAAACTCTCAAATTTTTGCCTCCCATGTAAGAAGGGATAGAAGTGAACAAAAATTAATTCTACTCCCATTTAACCTAAGGAAAGAAGAAAGTGTTAAGATTAAATGAGGACTAGACATGATTGTTTATTTTCGAATTCTACCCATTTTATAAATTTATGTTTAGGGATAAAGACAAAGTAGAAAGAGAATAATTTGGATGTAATGAAAGAAGAGTTTTAATCATTCTTAAAAAGTATGTAGTTTAAATGAAAAAATGCCGATATTCATTAAAGTCTTAAAAATATTTAATCTATACTCAAGAAATCACATCTTTTCGTAGATAAATGAAAAAATTGTAAGGCAAAGTATATGCGATTAACCAATTAGAAACGATATACTAGCAATAATTAAAAGATTAGAAACTTTTATATATTTTAATAAGAGTAATTTAAGAGTATAGTAGATAAAAACTATTCATTGCTATCTTTTAATAAAAATTCGACTTAGATAATAATGCCACAAACCATAATGAAGGATAGACTTTGTTTTATTATGCTATAACAAAATAATTGAGTTAAAAAAATGAGAAAAATAATATTTGCTTTAATACTAATATCCCTATTAACACAAATTCCACTAGCATCGACAAAAGGAGATTTGACAATAGAAAAAGATAGTATAAAGACAAAAAATGTCAAAATAATCGATGAACGAAAATTGTTGGAACTAGAATATAAAGAATCACAAGTATATGAAGATAAAGAGAGTTTACTAAACCATAAAGAACTAGTCGAAGAAAAGACTGTTGAAAGTAGACAGAGCGTATCTATTAATAGGAAACTATACAAAACACCAGAGATTTTAAACAGTGAAGACTTTGTTTCAATTTGGCAAACAACAACTGACAGTGAAACAATAACATTACCTTTAGAAAGTTCCGGAGAATATAAATTTAATGTAGATTGGGGAGATAGTTCAAATGACACAATAACTGACTATGAACAAGAAGAAGTTACACATACTTACGCAACAGGAGGAGTATATACAGTAACAATAACAGGAACACTAAAAGGATGGAGTTTTGGTAATAGTGGAGATTGCCTGAAAATCATAGAAATAAGTCACTGGGGGAATATGAGCCTAGGAAATAGTGGGAGTTATTTCTATGGATGTGAAAATCTTGTTTTAAATGCTACTGATGCACCAGATCTAACAGGAACAACAACATTAAACAGAGCATTCCGAAATTGTAAGAATCTGGGAACATATGGAAATATGAATAACTGGAATACCGAAAATATTACAAACATGGGTTACCTATTCTATGAAGCTAATGATTTCAATCAAAATATAAGTACATGGCAAACAGGTAAAGTTATCAACATGGAATGGATGTTCTTTCAAACAAATGATTTTAACACAAATATTTCTAAATGGAACTTAAGTAGTGTACAAAATACAAATTTTATGTTTGCGTATAGTTCTTCCTTCAATCAATCATTAGACAGTTGGGACACAAGTAACATTGTAACCATGAGTAACATGTTTAGAGGAACTAACAGTTTTAATCAAAGTTTAGGAAACTGGAACACCAGTAACGTAGAATACATGGACTACATGTTCTATAATAACAGAGATTTCAACCAGAACATTAGTACATGGCAAACTAACAAGGTTAAAAATATGCAGTATATGTTTAGTGCTACTACTAACTTTAATCAAAATTTAGGAAATTGGGACACCTGTAACGTAGAAAACATGAAAAGCATGTTTTCAGGTGCCAAAAAATTTAATGGCAATATTAGTACATGGGATACAAGAAATGTAAACACCATGCAAGAAATGTTTAGAGGAGCGAGTTATTTTAACGGTGACATTAGTGAATGGAACACAAGTAAAGTTGAAACTATGGAAAAAACATTCTATCAAACCTTCAGATTCAATGGTGACCTTAGCAAATGGGATACAAGAAATGTACAAACCATGCAAGAAATGTTCTATACCGCTTATGCCTTTTCTGGTGATATCAGTGGTTGGAACACACAAAATGTAAGCACCATGGAAAATATGTTTAAATTAGCTACTGACTTTAATAGTGACATCAGTGACTGGAACACCAGTAATGTTGAAAACATGGCTTCTATGTTTTTCAGAGCATATTCTTTCAATTGTGACCTCAGTGCTTGGAATACTAGTAAGGTTATTGATATGCAATATATGTTTTATAACGCTTATGCCTTTTCTGGTGATATCAGTGGCTGGGATACACAAAATGTTGAAAATATGGGTTTTATGTTTTTCAGTGCAAATTCTTTCTGCAGTGACATCTCTTCTTGGAACACTAGCAAGGTTATGAATATGCAATATATGTTCTCTTATGCCTCAGTCTTTAATTGTAATATCTCTTCTTGGAATGTTAGCCAAGTTGTCACCATGGCAAATATGTTCCTTTATTCTGGTTCTTTTGATCAGAACCTTGGTAATTGGGATGTTTCTCAAGTTGCTGATATGACTAATATGTTTTTTAATCTCACTTTAAGTGCTCAAAATTATAATGCCCTTCTCATAGGATGGTCAAAACTCCCTCTTCAAAATGGTGTTAATTTTCATGCTGGATATTCTAGATACACAGCTAGTGCTGTTGATGCTCGTTCTCTACTTACAGATGCCACTCCAAATGGTTTTGAGTGGATCATTACTGATGGTGGACAAGATTTAGCTCCTTCTATAGTCGATTATGATTATAATCCTTCTTCTCCGTCTAATATTGAGGAAATTGTTTTCACTTCAACTATCACAGATGATTATGGTCTCGATATTGTTATTCTTTCTTATAGGCTCGATAGTGGTGACTGGATCAATGTTACTATGACACTGGATGGTACCTATCAGGCAACTATTGGCACTTTTGTAGCTGGAGCATTCCTCGAATACTTTATTTTTGCTAACGATACTTCAGGAAATACTATTGCGAGTGCAGTAGATTCTTTCACTGTTTTAGATGGTTCCGCTCCTGTGATCAGTAGTGTGTCCTATTTACCCTCAGAACCAACCAACGAAGATGATGTTACCTTTAATATTACGATTACTGACAATGTAGCACTAGATACTGTTATTCTTTCTTATAGGCTCGATAGTGGTGACTGGATCAATGTTACTATGACA
>CAZEQQ010000151.1:0-3031 GCA_964514425.1 uncultured archaeon | reverse complement strand
CAGTAGATTCTTTCACTGTTTTAGATGGTTCCGCTCCTGTGATCAGTAGTGTGTCTTATTTACCCTTAGAACCAACCAATGAAGATTTTGTCACAATAAACTGTACCGTTACTGATAATGTAGATGTTAACTCTGTTACTCTTTATTATCGCATTAATGGTTCTTCTTGGCTTAGTATTAGTATGACTAAAGAATCTTCAATATACTCTATAGCTCTCGGTAATTTTTCTAGTAATGATTTTGTTGAATTTTACATTTTTGCTGTTGATACCTCCCTTAATGAAGATACTAGCGCTATCTATTCTTTTACAGTAGCTAAATCTAAGGATAAGCCTACTGGATCAAATACTACTACATTGATTATCCTCGGCGTTGGTGGTGTTTTAGCTGTAACTGGCATTGGGACCGGAACTTTTATAGGTTTTAGACGTTAC
Organism: uncultured archaeon; assembly: GCA_964514425.1. GTDB lineage: Archaea > Asgardarchaeota > Heimdallarchaeia > Heimdallarchaeales > Heimdallarchaeaceae > CAZEQQ01. The sequence goes on along the minus strand of CAZEQQ010000151.1, from coordinate 2,597 downwards.
AAACTTAAGAAATAGACCCACTATCTTTTCTCTTATTTTTCACCTTTTTTTATCTAACTGCAAAAGCACCCCCTACTGTGAGGGGAGGGATAATTGATCTGAAAGAAATTTGAGAGAAATATTCGGAAAATTTAGAAAATATAGGTTGATTTTTTTAATCTCACCTAGATGTTAGTTTTACTTTTCTATTCAGTAGTTATTTTCTAGTTATCCTTTTTATTACTTGTTTGCAAAAACCAGTTTGATGTTCCATTTTACTTCCTCTTCATTACTAAATCTTTTTATATAGGTTAATTCTACAATGGTTTTAATTACTTATTACCTAATTAAGTAATTTTAATTCATTTATGGAGTCAATAAAATGATATATGGAAAAAAGAGACTATTGGCAAGTATTGTGTTTATACTTTTATTTGGACTACAACAATCTATGGCGGCATTTGATGACGGAGGATTCGAAGGTGGCGGTGAAGCTCCTAAATATGTGTATATAAGTTCTAAAGAGCTTATCAGGGGTGATGTTACTAGCGGTGATTTAAATAGTTTAAAAACAGCTGATGGTTCTAAACTTGAAATTAAAACGGAATATAAGAGTGGTAAAGGCGGGGGAAATGGTCAAAATATGAATGTTAATTTCCATTTCGCAAAGGAAAGAGATTTAAAAAGTATCATTATCCGGTTGAGTTGTACAACTTCTAATACTATAAGAGGTGCGTATATACATTATTCTGATGGCACAAAAAGCGATCGAATCGCTATTGCTGATGGCGACACAGTTCTCAAAGCAGCTCAACACTATACATCTGGTGTTACTATCGATACCATTCAATTAATAATTTACAAATCCACTTTTCTTAAATTTACGGTAAAAATTGATCAACTTGTAGGCATCGAAGAAGAATCTAGCACAACCTCTCCTCCACCAACACCTGGAAAGTACTATGTTACCGGTTGTACAATTCATACTGGAGCTCATAAAAGCGGAACTATAACAAACTTAAAAACCTTAGACAGTGTTTATTATAGTATAAGTTCTGTTGGAACTTTTGATGTTGAATTTTTCTTCTCAAGTGCTGTTAATTTTAATAAAATAGAATTTAAGTTTAAATTTGCAGATTTAACTCAAGAGCTGTATTCTAGTATGTCAATGAAGATAGTATTTCAAGATGGTACGGTACAAGAAAAGTGGTCTATTGCCTCAAATACTTTATATGTACTAGAAGCTGGAAAGGATTTCACAAATGCAAATGTAAAATCTATTCGTTTTTATGCTGTTGCTGAGGAATATGATTATGTCATACCACTTATTGGAGGTAACTTTGACTATATTGTTGGTATTGTATAATTACTCTTTCATAATCATTTTCCCTTTTTTTAAACGTTTTTACATAAATCTTTTATAATTTGAAACCTTTATCGTTACCCTCCCATAGAGCACTTAACGTGCAAATGGGATACTATTAAAATAAATTAATAAAGGTGCAGAAAATATCAACTAACAAATAAAGTAATGACTGAACTCAAAAATCCTTTGAGTTGTTAAAAAATAAGCTGATGAAAAGATAACGCTATATCAACTTCCGTGAGGAGGGGGTAATTGACCTGAAAGAAATTTGAGAGAAATACTCAGAAAATTCGTTTAGATCGTTTTAAAAGTTAGAGTGAGTATATATTCTGTGAGTTTGATGTTCAATACACATGCATAGTACTTATATATAAAAGGCGGAGGTGGAGTTTGCACTAATTTTATTTTTAGTTTTTACTTCTTCTATTTTTCTGTCAGTTTTTGGCAAATCTTTATAATTATTTTTTAGTAATTGTACATATGACAATTATAACTGTTAAAAGTGATTCTCCTATCGTTGTTCTTCCCCTTTCAGAATACGAGTCTTTATTGGAAACTCTTGAAATTCTTACCAATTCTCCTGACATTATTGAAAAAATAGAAAAAGCTAGGCGCGAATTGCTCCATGGTGAGGCTATTACAACTGATGAATTTTTTAAGTAGTTGAAGTGATGACCTACACGATTTATCTTTCCACTAATGCTCAAAAGTTTATTAGAAGCTTAAATGACGAAACAAAATTAGTTTTTAAGCAGTCTTTTGAAGAGTTAGCTATTAACCCTAATCAAGGAAAATTATTGTCTGGAAACTTGAAAGGATTATGGTCCCTGCGTGTAATTAAGTATAGGGTTATATATGAAATTAATAATAATGAACAGAGTATACTCGTTATCGATATTGTTCTAAGAAAAAACATCTACAAATAGAACTTTTATGAACTATTCTCTCTTCATAAAAAAAGCATTCGTTTTAAAAAATGTAAGTTAATGAAAAGATAACGCTATATCAACTTCCGTGAGGAGGGGGTAATTGACCTGAAAGAAATTTGAGAGAAATATTCAGAAAATTTATTTAGATCGTTTTAAAAGTTAGAGTGAGTATATATTCTTGATTTTGATGTTTAGTATGTACGCTGTTGGACTGTTTGTATTTGACACTTTTGCATTTCTTACAGGATCATTAATTCTTTATTTAACCTCAGTACTTCCGAATTAAGGTAAAATTTATGGGTTGAAATGCCGACAATAATAAT
>CAZEQQ010000150.1:5595-6537 GCA_964514425.1 uncultured archaeon | reverse complement strand
GCGACGTTTGATGCGGGTAAAGGCTCATTTCTGAATACACTTGGAGAGATAGAGATGGATGCTATTATTGCTACAGATGAATACAAACTTGCTTCTATATGTGGTATTCAGAATGTTCGTAATCCTGTAAGAATAGCACGAAAATTATTAGAAAATAATGGACCAGTGATATTAATTGGAAAAGGAGCTAACATCTTTGCAAAACAACAAGGATTTTGTGAAACTGACCCCACAGAACTCTTAACAGGTAGAGAACTTGAACGCTACCATCAAATTAAAAATGATCCAAATTTTATCCCAAAGGTAGCATTTAGTGGAAAAGGCCATGGAACAGTGGGATGTGTAGCAATGGACAAAAAAGGTCGTGTAGCTGTTGCCGTATCTACAGGAGGAACAGTAATGAAACCACCAGGGAGAGTAGGTGACACACCTATATTTGGCTCAGGTGCATATATTAACCCAAAAGGATTGGGTGTTGCCGCAACAGGTTATGGTGAAGATTTGATTAGATGTATGATTTCGCACAGTGTGTATGAATACTCCCTAAATAGTTCGTCAATTCAACAAGCAACAGAACTAGCAATAGACAACATGTATAAAACTGTTCAAGGCTTTGGGGGAGTTATTGCATTAGGAAAGAAAGGGTTTGGCTTACAATGGAATACGCCTAGAATGGCTTTCTCTGTTCAAACAGATACTTTTTCTGCCTTCGAAGGAATTGAATACAGCGACAAAGAAAAATTATTGTCTTAAAAGAATAAATGAAAAAGAGGTAACGAGTAAAAATTTCCTTTTAACTTTTCAATAAATTTTTAAACATGTACTTTTTGTAAGTAGGTATGACTGTTGCTCATGGTATCATTTATTTGCGTGTTAGTACTGACGAGCAATCAACTGGCTTAGCAACACAAAAGAATGTAATTGAAACTTTTATCAATGAAT
>CAZEQQ010000150.1:0-5585 GCA_964514425.1 uncultured archaeon | reverse complement strand
TTATCTGTAAAAGATATTACTATTGAACGTTATGTGTCAAAAGTATTTGTTGATGAAAATGTTTCTGGCGATTCAGATCCAGAATTTAGAACAGGATTTAAACAAATGCTTTCATATATTAAAGATTGTATGCTCACTGATAACCCCGTAAATGAAGTTTGGGTACAAACTCGAGATCGTCTTAGCCGTGATATCGATTATTTAGGACACATAACAATTTTACTTAAGCGTGCTAATGTAACAATATGTTCTGTTGAAGACGACAAAGAAGAAATAGTCAGACGTGTTAGAGATATTCTAGGCGCAGAAGAATTAAAAAAATACAGAGAAAAAGCAAAAGAAGGACGAAGTAGGCGAATAAGAGATGAAAAAGCTATGACACGTGCTCCTTTTGGTTATAAAATTGACCAAGACGGTAAATTCATCGTTGACGAAGAAAAGAGAATCATTGTCCAACAGATTTTTGCCATGATTAAACAAGGGGTAAGAATCAAAACTATAGCCGAAAGGTTTGGGCTTTCTCAAAGTGGCGTCTATTATATTAGAAATAATCCTATTTACCAAACAGGCGAAGTTAAGTGGGGTAGTAAAGTAGTTTATAAAGTTGAACCTCTTATTCATTCCTCTAGTTTGGATTAGTTTTTAAAAGAATAAACTTCCAAATTTATTTTACACATAGAAAGTTTCAATGTGAATTTATCGATTTAAAAAGTCGTTGAATTAAATTTAAAAAGAATATAGTTTTTCTTTCAATAAGAGGTATGAAAATGGACATAAATGAATTTGGGCCAAACTTTGAGTTAAATGAAACTCAAAAACTTGTTCGTCAAAGCGTTCGAGAATTCGCAGAAAAAGAAATACTCCCAAACATCAAAGAATGGGATAGACAGCATCATTTCGAAAAACCAATGATTAAAAAATTAGCTGATCAAGGGATTTTAGGATTAAGTTTACCCGTAAAATATGGTGGTGGTGGTTTAGATTATATTTCATTAGCTTTAGCTTGTGAGGAATTAGAATTCGCTGATACTGCATTTAGAGTAATGTTATCAGTTCACAATGGGTTAAGTACCTTAACAATTTTCCAATGGGGAAATGAAGAACAGAAACAACAATATCTCCCTAAAATGGCTTCAGGAGAGCTGTTCTCAACTTTTGGACTAACTGAAGCTTGTGCAGGATCTGACCCCGCTGCATTAAAAACTGGTGCCAAAAAAGAAGGAGATAAGTATATTATTAATGGTGAAAAAGCTTGGATTAGCTATACTGACAGCGCAGACATGTTCTTAATTTTTGCATACACTGACCCAATTAGACATAAAGGAATGAGTGCATTCATTGTTGAGAAATCCTTCGGTGGTATCACTACAGGTTCTTACGAACACAAAATGGGTGTAAGGGCAGGTGAAACAGGGTGGATACATTTAGATAATGTTGAAGTTCCTGCTGAAAACATGCTTGGAAGCGAAGGTGACGGGTTTTACATTGCAATGGCTGGTCTTGATTGGGGGAGATATACAGTAGCTGGTGGAGCAGTAGGAAACGCTAAAGCCTCTCTTAAAGCAGCATTAAATTACTCTCAAGAAAGAGAAACTTTCGGTAAAAAAATATCAGAGCATCAATTGATAAAAGAAATGATAGCTGATATGGCATTAGATATAGAAACTTCTGAACTTTTAGTGTGGAAAGCAGGATGGAAAAAGAACTTAGGACATCAAAATACAAGAGAAACATCTATTGCAAAATGGCACGCAACCAATGCTTCAGTGCGTTGTGCAGATAGAGCTATTCAAATTCACGGTGCAAATGGTTTTTGTGATGATTACCCTGTTGAAAGATATTATAGAAACGCACGTGGAGCTACAATTTATGAAGGAAGTAATGAGATACAAAAACTAATACAATCAAGATATGCTTATGGCTACCAAGATAAAAAAATTAGATGTCCCGTGCCTAAATATGACCCCATAACTTGGGCAGAAGAATAAATCTAAATTTTTCTCTTCTTTCTTTTATTTTTTCTTTCCCTTCTCTTCTGTTGTTCTAATAATAACTGGATCACATGATTACGTATTTCAGAGGAAAGCTCATGAAATACTTCTTTGTTTACATACTTTACATGAGGGCAATCATTATCGATAATAATTTGATCTTTTTCTAAATCCAAAATTAATGGATAATATCTACATCCTTTAGGGCGAACATCATAAATCGAACACTTCCCATCTTTAAGGAAAAAACAATGCTTATCAATATTCCTAAGAACTAACCAAAAATCTTCCAAAACTATGAATTCTTCAATTTTAAAACCTAAAGCTTCAATAGCTTTAACTTCCTCTTCAGTTAATGTCATTTCTGTTTGTTTACAGCATTCATAACAATTGTTAGAATATTGACAAAAAAAAGAAGGAAGAGAAGTTTTAGGCAATTCTAAAACCTTTACATTTCTTGAATTTGTTTTTCTACTAAATCAGTGAAAAGAACCTTAAAGTTCTCTAACGCTTCATCTGTTTTAGCTTCAATTGTTAAACGAATGATTGGACTAGTATTACTAGGTCGAATTAATACCCATCCTTCATCTGTATCAATTCTAATTCCATCCATTGTATTAACATCAGAATATTTCTTTCTAAGTTTTTGTTTTAGAGCCTCTATAACTTCAAACTTAATATTATCTGAACAGTTTATCTCCTCTTTATGGCTAAGATAACTGGGTATTTCAGCAACTAAAGAACTCAAAGGTCGATCAATTGACGATAAAATTTCTGTCATCTTTAAAGGAATCACAAGCGCATCATCGAATAAGAAAAATTCAGGAAGGATTAAATGACCACTAGATTCAATACCTAAAGGAGATTTTTCTTTTTTTGCCTCAATTGTTAAAAATGTATGTCCTACGGGAATTTGTTTAACAGTGAAACCAATAGGTTCTAATTGTTCTTTAACTGCTTTTGAGCATTCAACATTAGCTACAATGACACCTTTCTTCTCTTTTAATCCATATTTAGCTAAAATTATCCCTGTTTCATCAGCAGAAAGAATTTTTCCTTTATCATCAACGATTACTGAACGATCACCATCTCCGTCAAAAGCTACGCCAAAATTACAGTTGTGCTCCAATACTTTTTGTACTAAAACTGTTAGATTCTTTGGTTTTGGGTCACTGGGGCGAGATGTAAAGAGAGGGTCTGGTTCACAAAAAATAGGAACGACATCAAAACCTAAAGTTGTGAAAAGTTCAGGTGCAGAGAGAGTAGAACTTCCTCCACCACAATCAAGAGCGATACGAATATCCTTTGTTCCTTTAATCCTCCCTTTGAAAAATTCAATGTAAGCAGGTTTGGGGTCGGATATCCTTACTTTTCCTACTTTGTCCCAATTTGCTATATCAAATTCAGAGTCAATGACAATATCTCGAACTTTCATTAGTTCTTCTTCAGAAAAACCTACACCATCATTATGGTAAAACTTTATACCATTCCATTCGGGAGGAAGATGGCTTGCTGTAATAAAAGCAATAGCACCCTCGCCTTCTTTCCAACCTTGGAAAAGAGTTTGACCAAAAGCTGTGGTTCCAACATAAAGAATATCTACTCCAGTAGATATTACACCTGCAATAAAAGAATGTGCTAAAGGAATACTAGAGTAACGAATATCATTCCCAAGGGTTACTTCAGTGTAATTTAAAATCTGTTTAACATAAGTTCCAATACCTAAACCTATTTTATACATGATTTCTGATGATAAATCCTGGTTATATAATCCTCTAATATCATAAGCACGGAAAATATTAGGGTTTATTGTAGTTTCCATAATTAATTGTCAGTTTTTATTTTTTAAAAATTCTTCTGTATAAAACTATGTGTCAATCTATTTTATGGATAAAAAATACTATATTTAAAAATACAACAAGATTCTTAAATTATGGCAGTTGAATACACACTAGGTTTTTTAGAAGATTACATCTTCGTATTTGTAGTATCTTATCTTATCGGTTCGATTCCTTTTAGTTTAATAATTACAAAAATTGTAACAGGAAATGATTTGAGAACAATAGGTTCTGGAAATCTAGGTGGAAGGAACGTTTATAGAGCTACAAAATCGCTCTATTGGGCTCTTCTATCCGGTTTTATGGATCTGTCACGCTCTATTTTAGCGTTTGTCATTCCTTTCTTGCTGATTTATCAATATGGTGTAAACTTTATTGACATTGAACAAAACAGTTTTCTTCTTACTTTAGCCGGAATAGGTGCAGTTTTGGGGCATAATTGGCCGATATGGTTGAAAAGTGCAGGAGGAAAAGGGATAACAGTAGTTTTAGCTGTTCTAGTATTTTGTAATCCATTATTGATACTCTTTTGGATTATTCTATGGTTTATACTGATAATAATCATAGGTTATTCTTCAATAACTTATATCGTTGATACTTTCTTACTTGGAATAGTAGCTTTCTTTTGGCCTTATACGATGCCATGGAACCCTATGTTACCTTTAGAGTTAATGTTATTACTAATGGGTATATCGTTAGTGATGTTTTCTCGCCAAGGAGAAAACTTCAGAAAAATACGTTCAGGAGAAGCAAAAAAGATTAACTTAATTCAGGCGATTAGAGGAAAGAAAAAGCTTTCAGAAGAACTTTTGCACTAAAGACTCACTACTTAAACTTTTTATTCCTTCTTTTTTTATCCTTTGCATGAAAAAAGCGATCATCATAAGTGGAACACCTGGAACAGGAAAAACAACTATAGCAATAATGTTAGAACAAAAAGGTTTTCCCGTTGTTTATGTTAATGAATTGATAAAAGAAAACCAATTATATACTGAAATTGATGAAGAAAGAGACTGTGTAATTGTTGATGATGAAAAACTATTAGGTACTCTAAATGATTTAGTAAAACAAAATGAACATATACATCCTCTGATTCTAGAAGGTCACTTAGCAGAGGTTGATCAAGATTTGCTTTTGCATTGTTTTGTTTGTCGATGTTCAATAAGAGAGTTAAGAACGAGATTAGAAGAAAGATCATATTCTGCAGGGAAAATTGAAGAAAATGTGCAAGCTGAAATAATGGAAGAAATTCTGAACGATATGCTTTTTCTGTTTGGCGAAAAATATGTCAGTATCATTGACACTGATGGTACTAAAGAAAAAAACGTGTTAGAAATCGTAAAAATTATTGAAGAAAAGAAAGAAGAAATGAGTTAGCTATTAATTCTAAGGGAAAGAATACCTCTCTCATCCTTTATTATCTTAACTGCCGAATCTGGAGCTACAATAGTAAATAAAGACTTCATTTTAGTTGATTTATTGAAAAAACGCGATTTTTTGGCTATCTCTCCGCCATCAAATGAAACGAGCCTAATACCACTAAATTTGTCATAATCTATTGTATCCATAGTTTGTTCAATTAAACTAAATTCTTCTTCCGGTGATAAACCGTTTTCTATAACTAACACTCGGTTTTTTGAGACTCTATCAATAATGTATTTAGTTTTTTCATCGATAGTAAGCTCTTGAGTTTCTGTGAATGGAATAAAATCTACATCAAAATTCATTTTCATTACCTCACACTCTTTGATAATTC
>CAZEQQ010000149.1:0-6538 GCA_964514425.1 uncultured archaeon | reverse complement strand
ATCGATGATATAAGCAAAGTTATACAATTGGCAGGACAGTTAGGAAACTTTGACCCAATACACGACTTCAAATTCAATCCTAAAATTTTAGATTCTTTAGATATTACTTTCCAATTAGCTATATCTTCAGGATTAGAAGCACTGAAGAATGCTGGAATACCTCTAGTTAAAGGACGCATTAAAACTAGTACAGGAAAAGTACTTGAAGGAGAATGGGAATTACCTCAAGAATTACAAGAAGATACAGGTGTGGTTTTTGCTTCTGCTTTTCCAGGTTACGAAAACTTTGTTGATGATCTTTCAAAACATGTAGAGCAAGAACTAAATTCAGCAACAAAAGAAGATGTACACTCATTTTATAATAAATTAATTGATACCATTTCTGATAAAACTGTCCAAAAAGAAATCAACGAATGGTATGAGAAGAATAAAGGTAGTATGAGTATCTATAATGATAAAAATCCCTCTTTTAATCGTGCTTTCCTGTTTAGAGTATTATCCATGGGACATAGCCAGCTCGCACAGTTAATAAAAGCTAAAGGTCCTAACACACATAATAATGCTGCTTGTGCATCGATGAGCCAAGCCATAGGCATAGCTGAAGATTGGTTAAGAACTGGAAGATGTAAAAGAGTACTTGTTGTGTCAGCGGAAAATTCAGCGGGAGAAAAACTTCTACCTTGGCTAGGTTCAGGATTTGTAGCTGCTGGAGGAGCTACAACCAAAGCAGAATGGAATGAAGCTGTTTTACCTTTTGGAGAAGGAAGAAATGGGTTAATCATTGGTTCAGCCACATCTGGAATGGTAATTGAGTTAGAAGAAGAATATAAACGGCGAGGTGTGAAACCTCTTGTCGATCTTCTAGGAACACATATAGCTAATAGTGCTTTTCATGGTTCAAGACTTGATGTATCTCATATATCAAACGAATTAGATAAATTTGTTAACAAAGTTGAACGTGTCCATAAAGTGAATAGACGAGAAATTAGTGAAGAAGGCATGTTTGTTTCTCATGAAACTTACACTCCTGCGCGAGGAGGAAGTGCTGAAGCTGAGCTCGATGCTCTGGAAAAAGTGTTCAAAGATAATGCTTACAAAATGTTAATTATTAATACCAAAGGATATACAGGTCATGCTATGGGTGCTGGGGTCGAAGAAATAATCGCAATAAAAGCTATGGAACATGGAAAAATACCCCCAATCGCAAATATACAACGTTTAGATCCCGTATTCGCAAAATTCAACTTTTCTAAAGGTGAAAATACAAGGAAAAAGTATGCACTACGTTTAGCTGCAGGCTTTGGTTCTCAAGTAGCTTTTGTTTTATTGAAACTTAATACTTATGAAAATAGATTTGACGAAATGAATTATACTAGATGGTTAGCCTCAATCGGTGGACGAAAGGAGAATCTTTTCTATGATGGCAGAGTTTTAAAAATTAGCTCCGAATCTGTCCTTCTTCCCGAAATACAAGAAGCGATAAGTAGCAAAAAAATAGTTCAAACTCCTACATCTTCTATTCCTAATAGTCAAATAAGGGAAAGTATAATCTCAATTATAGCTGAAAAAACAGGATATGATAGTTCAATAATTGAAAGTGATATGACACTAGAAGAGGATTTAGGTGTAGATTCTATAAAACAAGCAGAAATCTTTGGAGTAATAAGAGAGAAGTTCACAATTCCTGAAGATACACAGTTTTCTTTAGCTGATTTTAAATCTATCAAAGATATAATCGATTTTGTAGATAATACAACAGAACAGAATTCGGACATTATACAAAGTGATAAACCATCTCAAAGTCCAAGTCCAAGAATTAGTGCTGATAACTTAAATACATCCATATTCCCAGTTGTAGCTAAAATTATAGCTGAAAAGACAGGATATAGTCCAGAAGATATTGAGATGGAATTTGACTTAGAAGAAGATTTAGGAATAGACACTGTTAAACAAGCTGAAATCTTTGGAGTAATAAGAGAACACTTCCCTTCAACTGACGATACTTCTTTATCTTTAGCTAGTTATCGTAGAGTGTCGGATATCGTTAATATGATCGAGAATATGGTTGGAAAAACATCACCCACTGATACTGTCACAAAAGTCGAACAAACAAAAGATATTGAATCTAAAGTTATTGCAGATGATATTCTCAAAAACAAGATATTAGCAATAATAGCTGAAAAGACAGGATATAGTCCAGAAGATATTGAAATGGAGTTTGACTTAGAAGAAGATTTAGGAATAGACACTGTTAAACAAGCTGAAATCTTTGGAGTAATAAGAGAACAATACCCTTCAACTGACGATACTTCTTTATCTTTAGCTAGTTATCGTAGAGTGTCAGATATTGTAAGTATGGTTGAACAAGTTCTGAATGAGAAGAAAGAACTAACTTCTGCTCCTGAAATTGTGTCCCAACAACAAGAATCATTGGATAGAGAAACGATAAGTAATAAAGTGCTTGAAATTATAGCTGAGAAAACAGGTTATCTACAAGCAGAAATCGATCCTAATTTCGATTTAGAAGAAGATTTAGGAATAGATAGTGTAAAACAAAGTGAGATATTGGCTGAACTATCTTCAGAATATAATCTCTCTGTTTCTGATGGTTTAAATTTGGGTAATACGCGAACAACTACTGACATTATTGTCTATATCGAAAAGACATTGAAAGAAGTAAGTAAAACTAAAGATAAATCTGTACCAGCTACTCTTTCAGAAAATTCTACTCATGTGCCAAGTGATGTAAGTGTGAGAAAAGTTGTTCCCATAAGAATATCTAAAGTTCGAGATACTTATTCATTAAAATTAAACACTCCTTCTTCTCTTGTTGTTCAGTTAGGTTCTGAAGATGTTTCTAGCTTAATAACATCACTAGAAGATCAAAAAATAAAGGTTACATTTACAGAATTATGCGCTAATTCTGATGAAGTAATAAAAAATCAAGATTTTGGTCTCATAATTCTAAAACTTCCACACTCTGCAATGAACTCCAAAACATTTTCGAGTAAGGTATTCACCTACCTTTTCAATCTTTTCAAAGAAATGAATATGGAAAAGGTAGAACAGATAATTGCTTTGTCATGTGAAGAATTCTTTGGTTTTAAAGATGATGCAAATCCTCTCTCTGGTGCAATTTCTGGTTTGATAAAAACTTTAAGTTTTGAGTATCCAATTGCTGTGAAACATATCTATTCCAAAGATAATAGTAAAATACTTCATGAAATAGCATCACGAGATAATATTTTGGAAGTTGCTTATAAAAATGAAGAACGCTATACCTTGAATCTAGAAGAAAGTCTTACCTCTACCACTTCAACCTCTTCTCTCTCCTCTTCTGATCTTATTTTAGCTACAGGTGGAGCAAGAGGGATATCTTTCGAATGTTTGTCTAAATTAGTTGAAGAAAACAAACCAGCTGTTGCAATTTTAGGAAGAACTAAACTAGAAGAAGAAGATATAACCATTTTATCTCACTTATCTCCAAAAGATTTAGAAGAAAGAAAAGTTTCGCTCATTACAAAACTAAAAGAAAGTATGGAACGAGTTACTCCTGTTATAATAAATAAAGAATGGGAAAGATTTCTTAATCAAGTAGAAATGGCTAAAAACCTCACCACATTAAGAGAAAGAGGAATTAAAGCTCACTATTATTCAGTAGATATTACCGATACTAATGCTATCTATAGAATACTAAAAGAGATTAAACAAGAGTTCCGAACTGACATTAGTTTTATCCTTCATGGTGCTGGACTAGAAGAATCTAAATTGTTAAAGAATAAAGAACTAAAAACAGCTTTACAGATAGTTGATGTAAAAGTTAAAGGATTAGAGAATATCTTGGATAGTATTCCTATCCATAATGTGAAGAAAATAGTTCTATTTAGTTCAATAGCCGGTAGATTTGGTAACAGAGGGCAAATAGACTATGCTTTTGCTAATGGTTATTTATCTCGCTTGAGTTGGAAACTGACCCAATTAGGTATTAAAACTCTATCCCTTGACTGGTCTGCATGGGCAGAGATAGGAATGGCAACAAAAGGAAGTATAATGGATGCACTTCAACAAGCAGGAATTACTCCTATTCCTAAAATAGAAGGAACAAGTATATTTGCTCGTTTAGTTTCTGAGAATTTATCTAACGAATATGTTATTGCAGGAAAATTAGGAATACTTGAGAAAGGACTAGAAGTATCTCAAACACCATCAAGCGATTTTAAAACAGAAACTCCAATGATAAATGAAATAACTAAAGAGGAGAAAACAACTAAAGCTATTCGAACACTAACAACGATAACTGATAAGTATCTCCTTGATCATCAGATTCAAGGAGTTCCTGTATTCCCTGGTGTCATGGGTATAGAAACCTTTGCTGAAATTTTAGAAAGCGAAAAAATCTCTTATCAATTATATGACATCGAATTCAAGTTAGCTCTAAAAATAGGGCAAACTGATGAAGCTAAAATTGATGTTGTAAATCATAAAGATGCTAATTCTTTGACCTTGAATACTATTTCCTATCCAAAAGCTTTGAAAGGAAAAGCTATTGAGAAAAATCATTTCTCGGCGAAATATGAAGTTGTTGAACAAAAGAAAAGAAGACTGAAGAAGGAAAAAATTGACGCATACCTTCTTCCTCTTCTTACTAAAAAAGAAATTTATCAATTATTCTTCCATGGTCCAACCTTTCAAGTACTTGAAGAAGTTATCAGTATAAAAAATGGGATAACATTTACAAAAGTCTCTATTCCACCTCTTTCTCTTTTTAAAGAAGAAAAATATGATTTTGCTCTTAATCCCCTCTCGTTAGAAAGTGCTTTACAGACTGCAGGATTATATGATATGATTATCAATAATCATTTTTCCTTACCTTCAAAGATAGAGCGTTTAGTCATCAATAGCACTGAAAATGCAGTTTTCAGTAAAGCTGTTTTTATCGAACAAGATGAAATATATAGTTACTTTGATGTCTATTTACTAAATGAGAATGGTCAAACGATAGTTAAAATGGAAAAACTTGCAATGATACACACTAAATTTCCTTTATCTTTACCTACTGCAATAGAAAAGATTTTTGAAGTCTTAAAAGAGATGAACAGAATTACTTCTCTTTTCCCCAAACAACATCTTCATGTTATTCCTATATATACGGTAAAGAACGCGTATTCTACAAACACTGAGCAAGTTTATGCAATGCTATCAAAAAATGAAAAAGTAGAAAATGAACGCTTTAAAAATAAAAAGAGAATGATTGAAAATATTGCCGGAGTCATTGCGACAAAAGAACTGTATTCTATTTATAGTGGTGTTTCTCCATCTGAAGGATCTGTTGAAATTATTAAAGATGAAAAAGGAAAACCATTTTTAGTAGATTCAAAAACTAACAAAAAAATAGATATTAATGTTTCAATCAGTCATTCAAATGATTTTGCTGTTGTGTCTCTCACTTCTCACGATGATGTGGGTATTGACATCGAGAAAATTGAATCTCGAGATAACTCATTTTACACCCAATTCTTCACAAAGGAAGAAAGAGAAAAAATTAACAGCGATTCCAAATTAGGTTCGCAATATTGGACTGCGAAAGAGGCAATATCAAAAGCTTTAGGCGAAGGTACAGCTATAGATCTCAAGGATTTAGATTTAACCTATCATCCATCAAAAAACAAATTCGATATTAGATTTAATGGAAAAATATTGGAGAAGTATGGAGATTTACAAAACAATTGTGTTATTATGACCAACACAACAGAAACTTTTGCTATTAGTTTATGTAAAATCAAAAATAACAAGGTGAAAAAATGACAAAAAAAGAAATAATAAATATATCTTACAGAAAAGAGAAAATCAACGGTATTCTCTATTATCCTGATGAAAAAAAGGAATCTTACCCTTTAATAATTAGAACAAATGGAATGCCCGGTTTTGCTCCTAGTGGAGAGGAGAAACGTTTCGCTCCTCTTTTCACTCAAAGAGGTTTTGCGTATTATACCTTTGATTATGTTGGAGTGAGAGAAAGTACAGGTATATTTGATTATTTGACAGCTCAAGAGAATATCAACTATGTTATTAACGTACTAGCAAATCACCCTATCGTTGACGCTTCAAATATAATGCTTTTTGGAGAAAGTTTCGGGGCAGCAATGGCTATTTGTCACACAACAAGAGATCCTCGTATAAAATGTCTAGTAGCTCGTTCTCCTGTTGCTGATACACGTTTGATAGCTTCATTACCTTTTTTTGATGATTTATGCAAAATTTGGACAAGAAATAATCAAATGCGTTTTCCTAATGGGAATCTAAAAAAGGTTTTTGCAGAACAGACGATTGTTTACAATCCTATAGAAGAAATAAAAAAACTGAATACGCCATTTTTACTTATTGGAGGTAAATATGACGAATTACTTCCTGTTCAATCGTTTAAAACTCTTTACAATGACGCATTCTCATCTCCCCTAAAAAGACTGTGTATGATAGAAGGGGACCATAATTTCACAAATCAGACCCATTTCATTAAAATGGCAGAAGAAGTGATAAA
>CAZEQQ010000148.1:0-6577 GCA_964514425.1 uncultured archaeon | reverse complement strand
ATATAAGCTTGTAAATGTGTCTCAAAAGCCCTGTGTGTCATATATTTTTCTTTTATTCTAGGTAATAGTTCGATAACTTCCATTCTACCTTCGTAAGTTTTTAGTTCATCTTGATTTTGGCATATTTCTTGTGACGAAATATCAAAGGTTAAATTATGAGTAGTAATTTCTCGTCTAACATTTTTGTCTCTTAGTAACTTGAATAACCTTTCACTTTCGTAGATCGTAATCATAGTGTTGCCCCTATTACCCTTCAATTTTCTATAAATCATACTCCATAACATCTGATAAGGAGAAGTAATGTTTTTTATTTCATCAAGTGCTTCCCATTCTGTTACTCCTTTTGCATAAACTTCATATGGTTCAATAATAGCTCTAAATGTAAGAGACTTGTTCAGTTTATTAATTAGAAACTGATCTTCATCATTATTGTCCAAGAAAGATAAATCCTCTTTAACTTTGAAAATACCATAAAATTTTCCATCGAAAACTTTTTTACCTATATTTTGCTGTAAATAGAAAACTACAAAATCTCCTTTTCTCAATCTTTGACTATCTGCAATCATAGAGAGTAAATTTTTCTCTGTTCCTGCTTTTAAGTTCGAATCAGATCTATTATTGAAGTCTACAAAACAATCTGCAGCTCCAGTCCCCACAAATAAATATTCTAAATGATATTTTAGTGTAACAATGTCTACTATAAATATGTGTGTTGTTGGCATAATAATAACCTTTTTTAAAAACATCTGCAATGTTTTTAAATGTTATTCTTGTAACTTGTAACTTGTAACTTATACATTTTAATTTTCTTGACAGTTTCAGCGGATAGATTTTTTGTATAAATATAAATGCTTATTGTTCTTCTTCGTAATCTCTCTTTAGTCTTATCTTTCTTTAATAAATCTCTTACAAGAAATAATCTATAAAAGAACATAGTTTGAAAATACTCTCAATAATTAATATCAATTCTACGTAACATAAAATAATATGACAAATAATTTGAAGGAAAGTACTAATAAAAAGAAATAATAAGGAACTGGTTAGTCAAGATATTTCTTTGCCTTTCTCCATTCTAATTTAGCGAAAGCCTCAGCATAAATAGCAGAGCCTAGACTTCCAAAAAGGACAAGAGAAGCTTTTTTGTATTCTTTCACAGGCCATTTTCCGTAAGCTTCTTCATAAACTTCAATGAATTTCCAAATTCTATCGATTTGAGGGGTTACATCAACAAATGTAGCACCAAAATGATCTTGGTTGTCAAAACTGAGATAGGTGTAAATACTAATAGGTTTTCTATGAGGAGGAAACTCATCATCACTATTTTTGTATCTAGCATAAGATATAGCATCAATAGTAATGTCTTGTGTGTAACGATGGTCCGGATGACCTACTCCTAACATTTTAGACTTATGCCAAGTAATAACAATATCCGGTTTAATTTGTTTGAACACTTTAGCTAATTTTTTAGCATTAGCTACGGAAGGAAAGACTCCTGAGTCGGGGATATCCAAAAAGATGTATTTAGCACCTATTATTTTCTCTATTTGTGCCGCATGCCCTTTTCGAGTTAGAATGATGTCTTCTTTTGATCCAGGAATGGTGGAAGCATTTTCACCTTGTGTTAACATAATAACATAAACATCATCTCCATTGTCAGAATGATTCATGAGCGTGCCTACAACGTTCAACTCATCATCAGGATGTGCAAAAACAGCTGCAATTGTCAACTTATCGTGTTCTTCTTCCATACTTACTATTATTCTTAACCTTTTTAAAGTTCTAAGATAGAACTAAAAATTTACAAGCAAAATTTTTTCTAACCTATTAACGTAATAAAACTTTCAAAATTCAAATTATTTCAAGAATTACAGTTTTTACTGCTATAATTGCTTAATAAAGTCTTGTAATTAACTTAATAAAGGCTTTGTAAATTTTCCTTAACGGTGGAAAGAAATGGTAAAAAAAATACTTCAATATTCTCTTTTATTTCTAATCATTTTTAGCAGTTTGTCAATGCTTAACACAACTGCGTCTAATATAGAAGAAAAGACACAGCAAACAATTCTAAGTAGTGATAGTCCTTCTAATAGTGATAATTTTGAGACTTACTCCTATGAATCTCTAGACTCTGTTAAAACGGAAAATATTGCCAAAGAGAAAAATAGCTTTTCAACTACTACATCCCTCCCTGATAATACAACTACAAAAAAATGGACTTTTATGGTTTATATCAGTGGAGATAATGATCTTGAAGTTGCAGCTATTGACGACATAATAGAGATGGAACTCGGTGGAGGCTCTTCCGATGATGTAAATGTAGTTGCTTTAATAGACCGATGTAGAACAAATTATGAACTGGGTATTTATGATGCTGATTGGTCAGATGCAAGATACTATTACATTGTAAATGACACAAATACTAATGAAATTGGTTCAATCTTAATGAAAGAATTAGGAGAAATCAATATGGGCGATCCGCAAACATTAAGGAATTTCGTACACTGGGCTAAAAGCAATTTTCCTGCAGAAAAATACGCTCTATCTCTATGGAACCATGGTGGAGGTTTAATGGGTGTTTGTTGGGACGAAGATAATGGGCATGATTACCTAAATATTTATGAATTAAGTGTAGCTCTAGAAGGAGAGTTTATAGACTTCATAGGTTTCGATGCATGTGTAATGGGACATATGGAAATATTGTATGAACTCAAAGATCATTGTGAAGTGTTTGGGGCAAGTAAATATAACGAACCTTTTGAAGGGTGGAACTATGAAAATATAGTGAGAGCTTTAAATGAAAACCCTGATATGACAAGCGCTGAACTCGGAGATATTATAGCTTATGAATACGTACAATACTATCCCTATTATACTGATATTCTTTATTCTATTTTCAATGCAACAACGCTAAAAAATGATGTTTTACCATTAATCGAGACCTTCCTTTATTATCTCATATTGCACATGGAAGATGAGTACGAAAATATCTTCAAAGCGAGAGAAGAACATTATTTTGAGTACTCAGAGAACAAAATTGACATGTATCAATTTTTAACCATATTAGCAGAGTATGTGGAAAATAATGACTTATTATTAGCAATAGAAACTCTGGTTATAGGATTAGATAAAATGTTAGTAAGTTCTTACAATAACAATTATACTTCTTATTCATATGGCCTAGACGTTTTCTTCCCATTCTTCCCCTACTTAATTGAGCCAGGATTTTATGTAAGTAATACTGAAAAATTTGTGAGAGGGTATGAAAATCTGTTTCCTTATTTACAATGGAATAAAGATTTAGAATGGAATAATGCTATAGAAAAATGGATAAGTTTAGTAGAAGAAGAATTACTAATTGAAGAAGAACTTGCAATACATTCAAAGATGATAGAACCTTTAGAGTTTGTTTACTATGCCTTTGACACAGCCAAAGCAGATGTAGAATATACTATTTTAGTAGAGATGGATGAAAATGTCGATGTGGTCCTTAGTGCATGGAATGAAGAAGAGTATCTATATTACCGTGGTTTCAGTGAAAGTGTGAATATTGGAGCTAAAGGGGAAAATGAATATTTACACTTTAGTCATAATAAAATAACAAGAGTTATCATACAGATAATAAACATTGGTGAAAGTGGAAACATTAAAGTGAGAGTCTTTGAGAGATCAAAACTAGATGTTACTCCACCAAGAATCATGAGTGTGCAACATAGTCCGAAAGAGCCTATAGCTGGAGAACAAATAGAGATAACTTGTACTGTATCTGACCCTCAAAGTGGAGTAGAAAGCGTCCTAATATACTATTCAATAGACGGAGGAGAAACGTTTGTTTCAACAACTATGACTAATGTCAATGGACAATCTTACACGGGAATAATACAATCTCAAGATATTTCTGTTCTGGCATTAAATTACTATATCGTCGCAATAAATACAGATGGTTTTAGTTCTAATACAAGGGTCTATGGCATTAGTTTTGAGGAAATAGAAAAAACTTCTAACTCACTTATTTTACCTATAATATTCTCACTTGTAAGTTTAATCTATATGAAAAAAAGGAAAAGAAAAGAATTACTGCCTTAAATTCTTTTTCTTCTTAAACGATAGCAAACAAAGCAGAACAGGAAAGCAAGGGAAAAGAACAGGTAAGAAGTTTTTGTAGGTTCTTCTTCCCATGGTGGAATAAACAAACCAGAGTAAGGACCAAGGGGAGTAGCACTGGGAAAATAATCAAACACAGTGATAAAATCGTCACCATGTTGAGGATTACCACGAAAAACAACATACGTGTCACTTCCATCATAGTCCGACCAGTAATTCCCTTGAGCACTGTTAACATCATAAAACATTAAATCTTCATCAGCTAAAGCTTGATAGCTGCCATTAGGATTATTATGGAAAAAATTGTTGGAATGTACAACACCCTTTGCATACCAACTTGCTATCAGAGCATAAGATGTAGTATCTCGAAAAGTATTATAGGTGATAGTTACTTTGTCACTAATTTGTATCGCATATTTGTTCGATAAAAACGTGTTATTGCAAATAAAGTGATCCATACCACTAACAATGAGCGCCGTCCCATTAATACCACTAAAATAGCTATTAAGGATTTGAATACGGGTAGAAAATTGACTATCTAATCCTGTGATGCCACCAATGAAAGTAGTGTTGTGTATTATAATGTCCTCACAGTAGATTAGGATTAATTGACCGTAATGACCACTAATCTCTCGCTGTTTTTCATTTATTAACACTTTCAATTTTTTCCCATTAAC
This sequence comes from uncultured archaeon, assembly GCA_964514425.1. Lineage (GTDB taxonomy): Archaea > Asgardarchaeota > Heimdallarchaeia > Heimdallarchaeales > Heimdallarchaeaceae > CAZEQQ01. Next base: position 1,799 of record CAZEQQ010000148.1, on the reverse strand, counting down.
TGTGTTATTCTCTATAGTATAACTGGTAAAACTTATATCCAAAGGTACATCAATAAGATTCAATTTCGTTTCATATAGGTGGTTATTACTGAATTCAAACTGTTCTCTTACTTCTAATAGTATACCTTTCTCCCCTAAATTGTGGAAAAAATTATTGGTAATAGTGATATTTGTTGTTTCATAAGGATGCACCTCATATCTTTCTACAGATTCTGTTTTTGTAAAATTATTGTTTTCAATATGAATATTTTTACTAAATCCCATCTTCAAGTACATAAAACCAGAATAGAATGTATTGGACTGCACTTGAACATATTCTCCAGTAAACCTTGAAACTAAAAAGAAAATGTTATCCCCCTTGAAGGTATTGTTAACAACCATCCCTCCACCTTCCTCGATATCCCAAAATTTCAGTTGAGTATTGGAGTTATTCGTAGAGATGAACGTGCAATTTTGTATCTTAAAATGCTTTGTTGTTGCAGCTATATAAAGATAAGAAATTGTTAAATTTTCAAGGGTGTAAGGGTCTTCAACTGTTCCTGAACCCGAAAAAAACTCAGAATTAAAACCTTTATCTGTGCCAACAGTTATCTCTACCCCTTCACTTTCATTATTGTGCAAATTAACTCTCTCTTGTTTAACTCTCTGGGGTTCTCTGTTTAAAATTACACTCTCTTCATGTCTTGCTATTACTTCAAAACTATTTATACTATTTTTGCTATTCGTTATGTCTCTATCACTTTGTATACTTATATGACCACTGATTTGTAAAAGTAATCCACATAGAATAAAAGTTGCTACTATTTGTTCTTTTCTTAATCTTCTCATTCTATTTAAGAGTTTGCCTTAATTTTATTTAAACATATCTTATCTTATTGCATCATATCTTTTTTTGCTTCAGCATCATAAGTAGTATTAACAAAGCATTACTTTTTTGACTGATCCTCACAGAAGACCTTTAGTATACAAAGGACTCACTATACAAAAAATACAAAGAGTTACGGTTAGATAGTCTATGAAAAAGAGTAAGAAAAAAAAGAAAGAAAAGAGTTGTTTCTAAAAAGCACCATAAGGAACAGCGTCAGTACATTTAATTGTAACGGATGAAAAATAGGAGTATTGATTTACAAAAGTATAATACTGCTGTGTATACCACATAAATCCGAATCGCGTTCCGTCATTTTGTAAATTTCTAGTAAATTGGTAACCCTTCTTAACATGACCGTTTGGATCTAATTCAATGAAAAGGCTCATTCTATGGTCATGGTACATGAAATCTTTATCCCAGACTTGTATTTCAAATATGAACCCTCTCTCGAATCCATAAGAACCACCTTCAACAGGATACTCATGTTTTAAGTCCGAACTAGGAAACTTATCAGATAAAGTATAGTCTGTGTTAATAGGAAGAGATTTAAATCCAGCATAATTGTTGAAAAGCAAATATGTACCATCATTGCGGTGAATATATGTTTTAAAAAATATTTCTAGATATCCCCATTCAGGTTCCTTGTCATCACCAGTATATAATTTATTCAAAGTAATTTCAAGCTTTATTTTATGAGCTTGAGGTTTACACCAAAATTCTACATAATTTGTGAGTGCATGTCCTAGAAATTCATAATGGTTGACAAATCTCATCAATAGCCCTCTATCAAGAAAATCTCTACTAGTTTGATATCCCGGAACTTTCTCCTCTGCAATATCTTGCAATTTTACTAAGTACCTATATGTAGTTGGCGTGGGTCCTGAAATTCCTGGATATTTAGTACCTATTATATGATAAACACCTGTATTAT
>CAZEQQ010000147.1:0-6582 GCA_964514425.1 uncultured archaeon | reverse complement strand
TGTCTATCAAAATAATCTAAAGAGAAAAACTCATAGGATGAAAAGTAGTTAAACATAATAAAAGAGAATTTTGCTTGGTAATATGGAGGAAGAGAGATGGTAAGTAGCAAATTGTTTCTTTCCTCATTAATTTTAGATTCTTGATTTTTATTTTCAGGATGGATTTTCGCTTCTAATTCATCTAGACTTATCTGAAAAGGAGGAGGACGGTGCTTGATTAAAGAATAGAATTGACTTATTTCTTTATGATTAAGATTATCTATAAGAAAGACATTGCGTGTTAAAGTGTCAACATATTTCCTGTCGACAGAGAGCCAAACAGACCCTATGATCTCATTTTTAACAAAGTTGAATTTTTTGTTGAAATCAACTTTTAAGGCATCATTACTTTTATTGGAAAAATACTCTTGTAGCATATCAATGAAACCAGAAGAAAGAGGAATAGATGAGGGTTCTTTTTCATTTAGGTACGAAGAATATTTGTTAATCAGAGTTGTTTGTTGCACACGCATATCTTTGTTTATATCATAAGCTATTAACAAACAGAGAGGATGAAGATCTTCAATAGATTCAATTTTATTCTGTTTCTTATTTTCTTGATAACCATTAAACTCGCTTAATCTTGAACCGAAATATTTTAACAGATCAAATGATTCATCAAATAGCGCTGATGAACTGAAAATAGAAGAATTGGCAATTCTTAAACCTGAATGTGGGTATACTTGAAATTCTGAACAATGTCCAGAAGAAAGCAAAAAACATAAAAATTTCAGGAGTTGTTCGTATGTTCCTTTTGGTATATCAAAAAAAGCTATCACACCATGTTTATTTCCATAAAATCTGTTTCTGTTTCTTGTGTAAGGATGGCTAGTGCAAGCTCTTTCTAAGAAATATACTTGTTCAAGTGATTCAATATAAAAAATAACTACAAAACGTTCTAATCCAATACTTTCAGGAACAATGGTAGATTTAACTCCTTGATAAATCCCTTTCTGTGTCAAAAGATCTATCTTACGGCTAAAAGTTTGAGTAGAGATGCCTAGGTTTTTTGATAATTGTCTATAAGACCCTAAAGGATTAGTTTCCAGCTCTTTCAGAATTTTACGATATTTTTCATTTATCTTCATACATCTCTACATTCTTTTGCTTTTTTTATTCAAGATTTAGTAGAGATGTTAAGGTTTTGGATAATTCTCTGTAAAACCCTCAAAGATAATTATACAGTTCTTTCAGAGATTTACAGCATTATCGCTTACCTTATACTTCTCTACAATCTTTTTGGTGTTTTGTTCTAGATAAAGACTTCAACATAACTTATATTTTTCCATTAAATCGAAGTTATTGTTACTGTTCCACCTATTGGAAATTGTGGATCTTCTTCAGGGGGGTCAAAGACATAACTATCCGCAGTATAGTAATCATTCATTCCATTGTTGATGAAGATCTCTACTTCGAAAGTATACCATCCTTCTTCGTAAGCTCCATTTATTATAACGAATTCGAAGAGTAGCGAAGTCGATGTTGTAGTATGAGATCCAATATCGCTCCATACATCACTGGAGGGATATATTATTCTATACATGAAGAATATTTTATTTGTTCCAGCAGTTAGAGTGAGTGTAGCGTTGGCAAAGACATCGTCTTCTCGTCCATCGTTATCAGCATCCAGATAAGTTGCGTAATGGACAGTAACAGTTGGAGTTGTTGCAGTTACATTATTCAAGGGGCACAAGTTGTTATGAAATATACATTTGTGATTTTCATAGTACTTTAAACTTAGAGTTCTCAGTATTTATAGTGTTCCACAAAATAATATTAATTGGAGCATATTAAAACTTTCTCATATAAACAATTCAATTTTTTAATTATCACTAATTTAAACTAAAACATCAAAAAAGGTAGAAATCAAAACATTTGGTACTGTTTTAGCGAACAATTCAACGACCACACCAATAGTGTGTGTTATAAAAGAGATAAAGATTTATTTTTGATGAAAAAAAGAAAAAGAGAAGATTTACCACAATATGAATGAAGTACCAGTACTTCCATCATAAATTTGTGGGGCATCTTTAGCTCTTTTGGGATAAGCAGCACTTGCATAACCAAATACATCTTCTAAAGCTACAGTTTTAGAACCGCCATAATGATCGATCCATGAATATTCAAGGAAATAGTAAGTCCACAAACCGTTGTTGTGAGTTGGTGAATCATATCCATATCCTTTTTCAGTACATGTCGTAAGGAGTAAAACATTTGCACTATTAGGCATGTTCATAAGTTCAGGTCCAAAACCACCAGCATAACAATGATCTAAGAATACAAATATTTTATTTGCTACGGCAACCTTTAAAATATTTTGCAATTCTGTATCATATAATGCGCCATCTTGACCATTTTCTCCTGCACCATAATCCCACATACAAAGGAATGAACTACCTCTACCATTACCACTTCCATGTCCAGAAGAGATGAACGATATAACATCATCTGCATCTGCACTATTAACCATGTTAATAAGAGCGTTTTTGACATTATATTCAGTTGCTAATCCATCATATTTAGGAAAGTCGCTAGTATGTCCATCACCATAAACTTTGATGTTTTCATAGTTTCTGGCGTGCAAGAAATTGTACCAATCTGAAGCATCTTCGTCACAATAATTAAGATCGCTTATGGCTTTATAATCACTGATACCAACAATAACGGCCCAATGTTTAACAATTCCATCTCCACCAGGAGGAGGAGTTGGATCATCACCACCGCCACCATTATTAACGGTAACAGAAATTTGATCAGAACCGGTTTTACCACCACTATCTGTGGCGTCTGCTTTGATAGTATGACTACCATCTGCATAATTTGCTGTGTTCCATGAGTAGCTATTTGATTGAGTGATATAAACTCCATCGATGTAGATTTTCGCTACGAGCCCTGTATCTTTATCATCAGTTACGGTTACACTGATTGTAACAGTTCCTGTGACTGTTTCTCCATTAGTAGGAGAATTTATTGTTACTACAGGTGCCTTATTAGGGCCTACTCCTGCAGGAGGTGCTCTTTCTGCTAATGTTGCATAAGGAGTTATAGTCAAACAGAAAGATGATATTATGATTAGTGCTAAAATTGCTATTTTTATTTTTCTCATTTCATCACATCGCAGTAGATGTTACTGCAAGTTGCAATTATTTTTTCGAATATATATAAGTAATGTAAAAATACGCTCATTTTTTATATATTGTCCTTAGAACGCATTTTATAAAAATATCTGAATTACATTATTTGCCTTACATATATTTCTAGAATCCTTTTTTCGGACGCTCAATTCGTTTTTTTTCTAGATGCTATACACATTTTTTATTCACCTAGTAAATTTCTTTTGTCTCATACAATGGATAAGTTTTTTTAATTTCTACTTCTATATTTGATACAGATGGATTCAATAAAAAATGAAGAAGGGTTTTATTTAGAGTATAAGACAAAGTATAAAATCTTTCATGATTTAATGACGAAGAGGATTCGTAATGTTCTTCTTGTTTCAAGTGTTTATGATTCTTTTATGTTAGAAGAAGATGGTCGTCTTTCTGATCAGATTTATGAAGAATTTCAGAATTTAAATTTACGGACCTTTCCTCTCATCACTCGTGTTTCTACAGTTGAGGAAGCCTTTGAAACTATGAAGAAAAAAGAGTATGATCTTGTTATTACTATGAGGCGAGTTGGTGATATTGATGCTTTCTCATTTGGGAAAAAGATTAAAGAAATTTCTAATACACATGTTATACTGTTACTGAATAGTGTTTTGGAGATAAAATATCTTCCTCCCATCGAGAAAAGAGAAGGAATTGATCGTATATTCGTTTGGAATGGAGATAGTACTATTTTCGTTGCAATCATCAAACATTTAGAAGACAAACTTAATGTTGATCATGACACTATTAAAGGTGAGGTGAGAGTTTTTGTTTTTATTGATGATTCTATCCGTTTCTATTCTCTTCTTTTACCTGAAGTTTATGGGGAAATAATGAAACAAACTCATCGATTGTTAACAGAAGGCACAAATGACTATCAAGATCTTCTTAAAATGCGGATAAGACCTAAAATCCTTTTAGCTGAAACGTATGAAGAAGCAATGAGTTATTATGATAAGTATAGAGATAATATGATGGGTGTTATTTCCGATATAGAATTTCCTAAAGGAGGAGAGATAGATAAAACAGCAGGTTTTGAATTATCTAAACAATTTAGAGCAGAGTTACCTAACCTTCCTGTTGTTCTTTTATCAAGTAAAGAACAGTACAAAGAAGAAGCTGAAAAACTTGGTTGTTTTTTTATACATAAGCATAGTCATGGTTTAGCGTGGGATGTGAGAAAATGGCTTTTAGAACATGTAGGTTTTGGTGACTTCATTTTTAGAAAGGAAGATGGAAAAATAGTAGGAAAAGCTAAAAATATTTTAGATTTTTATTCTATTGTTGAACAAGCACCTATTGAATCTCTTTACTACCATGGTAAAGATGACCACTTTTCTAATTGGTTACGAGCACGAGGTGAATTTGAAATTGCCAATATTCTCAAACCTCGACAAGTCTCAGAATTCGAAGGAGAAGAACTTCGGATATTCTTGCTTAAACAAATCAATAAGATTGTAATTGAGAAAACTAAAGGGTTAATCAATGATTTTTCCCGAGATGTTTATCATCCGGATATCTTGTTTTTACGTCTACGACCAGGTTCATTAGGTGGAAAAGGTCGTGGAATAGCTTTTTTGATGTTTCTTTTGAATTCTTTCACAATTAATGGAAATTTCGAAAATATTGCTCTTGACATTCCTAAAACTATTGTTATTGGAACTGATGATTTTGATCGTTTCATGAGTGAGAATAATCTTTATGATTTCTCTTTTTCTGATAAAACTGACGAAGAAAAGAAAGAAAGATTTGTTAAAGCTCAATTATCTAAATCATTAAAAGATGACCTCAAATTCCTCTTGAACACATTAGATGGACCTTTGGCTGTTCGCTCTTCATCGTTGTTAGAAGATAGCGCTTACCAACCTTTTGCAGGCATTTTCAACACTTATATGATACCAAATAACGGAGACTTAAAAGAACGTTTAGACCAACTCTGTACAGCAATTAAACTAGTTTATGTTTCTCCTTTTCTTAAATTAGCTCGAAGCTATGCTGAAACTCTTCAACAGACCGTAGAAGAATCCAAGATGGCAGTTGTTATTCAAAGTGTTGTAGGGAAAAAACATGGAGACATTTTTTATCCTGATTTTTCTGGAACCGCTTCATCTAATAATTTCTATCCTTTTGGTGAGTATATGAAGCCTGAGGATAAAATTGCTCATGTTGCTTTAGGTTTAGGAAAACTTATTGTTGAAGGAGGAGTGACTACTCGCTTTTCCCCAAATTTTCCCAAAATGAATCTTTATTCAAATCCCAATGATATTCTTGAAAATAGCCAACGGTATTTTTATGCCATAGACCTTAAGCGAAAAGAATTCATTATAACTGAAGAGGATCCTTTTGTTATTAAATGTGGTTTAGAACAAGCTATTAAGGATAAAACTATTGAAAAGGTGGCTGACACCTATGATTTTGGGTCTCAGAATATAGAAACGGGATATTTTGGCAGTGGTGCACCTGTTATAACGTTTAATAATCAACTAAAGCTTGATACTTTTCCTTTGGCTCAATTAATAACCAAAATTCTTCAGCTTGGAGAGAAAAGTATGGGATGTCCTGTAGAAATTGAATATGCGGGTAATTTTAAAGAGAATAGTAATGAACCTGATCAATTCTTCATCTTACAGATTCGACCATTCTTGCAACAAGAAATGATGACAGATTTAGACTTATCGGGTTATAATAGAGATAATCCTATTGTTTTTTCTACCAAGGTTTCAGGTAATCTTGTAAGGGATGATATTTATGATATCATTTTTGTAAAACCAGAATCTTTTAACAGTATGAAAACGTTGGAAATTCTTGAAGAAATCGATAAACTCAATACAAAGCTTGTTCAAGAAGGTCGACAGTATATTCTTATTGGTATAGGTCGTTGGGGAACAGCAGACCGATTTCTTGGTATACCAGCTAAATGGAATAACATTAATGGTGCTAAAGTTATCATAGAAACTTCTCTTCCGAATTTTAAGATTGATTTTTCCCAAGGCAGTCATTTCTTCCATAACATTGTTACAGCGAATATAGGGTATCTTTACATCAAATTCAATTCTGATAAAGATACAATAGATTGGGAGTGGTTAAAAACTATTCAGAAAGAAGAAGATTTAGAGTATACTGCGCATATACGTGTCAAAAAGCCTTTAATCGTTCGAATTGATGCGAGGAATTTAGAAGGATTAATCTTAAAACAAGATTAGTCCCCTATTTTCAGAAAACATTAAATAATTCATTGTTAACTACTCCTTATGTTTGGCTTTAATGTGGCTAAAAAATTTACACAAAGATTTGGTGGCGGAGAAAGATTACTAACGAAGGCGGAAATGCTGTCAGATTCCTATTTTTACGAATTCCCTTTTATTACTGTAAATGATGCCCGACCTGTTTCACT
>CAZEQQ010000146.1:0-6729 GCA_964514425.1 uncultured archaeon | reverse complement strand
TGCAATTCGGGATAACTGTCTATTTTTTCCATAACAGGTGAAAAAGCTTCAATGTGTTCGACTTTTATTTGGTCAAAGCCATCTATTATTAGAGTAATTAGCCACTTTTTTATGTTTTCCAAAAGCATTTTGACTTCATCTTGATAGTCCTCATATTCTTCACTCCCTATATCTTTGAATGAACGACTATTTTCTATGCTTTTGTATAATCCATCATAAATTGCACCATTTAAGGACACTACTGAATAGACCAATGTTGATACAGCTTCCTCTGTAAATTCGGATTTGTGAAGCTTTTCCATACTCTCTTTCACTTTTTCACTTAATGGTGTGCTTGCGAATCCTTCTTTTATTTTGTCGTACACTTGTTTATCTTTTGCTGTTAACTTACCTAACCCTATTTGAAAGGCTTCACTCAATTCAATTAAGACATCCTGTACTTCTTCAATCTCTTGCCATGCTTGATTTTCAACTTTTATCTCTTCTACCATTATAAATCACCTATAAACCATCTCATTTCAGGAAAACATTCTTGTTTTTCTATTTCTAGTTCTAACAACTTTAGTTTATCTTGAAAACGTGTAAAAACCTGTGAATATCTTCTTGATCCATCTGCATTAAAACTGTAAAAATTTTCTGAATTCCCATAAACATTGGTAAACTCTAAAATATTACTTCCCATTTTTTGTATTGTGCTCAGATGACTGCACATAGTTCCTCTTAATCCTCCACACGGTCTGTTATTATTGGTATGACAAGTAAATGTTTTTTCTTCAAAATTAATAACACACACATAAACCCTATTTATATCACTCCCACTTGATACTACTCCTTGTAACTTATTGTCCAAAAATTCTACAAATGGAACTTTTTTTACATTCTTGTTAGTTCTAACAGGAAACTTTCTTTTTATTATTGCTTTTTGCTTATTCTTTTCTTTCTCTACTTGCTCTGTCATTTTTATTTCTCCTTTTCTTTCTAGTTTTCTTATTGTTCGTTTATCTTCTCGTAATTTATGCTTTTTTTGTTATTTTGTTCTTTTTCATACTTTTTTTGTCTTCTCTCCCTCTCTTTTCGTTTTTCTCCCATTTTTCTCTTTTCTTCATCATCATCCTTCTTTTTTGGATTTAGGGGGAGTTTGCGTTCATCCTTTCTGTTCATCATTTTCCACCTACAAACCAGCGCATTTCAGGAAAAGTGCTTTCTTCTATCTTCCTCTCACACAAGTCTACCTTTTTCTGAAAATTGGTAAATACCTCAGAGTAACGTTTTGTTTTTTCTTTAGTGTGTGAGCCAAGTTGCTCTAATTCTTCTTTGAGTAAACTATCGTCCAACTCTTTCGCAGTTTCTTTCAATATATTGAGATGAGGACACAATCCCTGGGAATTATGTCTATATTGATCGTAAACTGGTCCTCCTGTATACCTTCCAAATAACTCACCACATGCTCTATTATTGTTCGTATGACATGTATATGTTTTATCTGCAAAGTTGAAAACACAAGCATATAATCTTTTATCACAGCTAGAACTTGACACTACTCCTTGTAACTTTCCGTCTTTAAATTCAAAAAAAGGAATGTGTTCAGTAGATACGGTTTTTTGCGTCTTGTCTGTGTTATTCTGTATTATAGACTTGTAATTCTTCTTGTCGTTTCTTGTTCTCATTTCCTTTAGCTCCTTTAACAATTTTTCAAAAATTTATCAGTAATTATTTTGAGAGTGCTAGGACAGTTCTCTAATATTTTGAAGTTAGTTGTATCGGTTCTCTCTTTGGCTACTATTTGCTTCTCTTTGGTTTTTGCTTTCATTTTTGTTTTAGTTTTTGCTTTTTCTTCATTCTTTTCCATTTTCCCTCTTTCTATCCACTTCGAATCACTTTTCATGCCTGTTAAATCAGTAATTTTCTGTAGTGTTTCAGGATTGTTTTGTAGTAAGCAAGTGATAGTTGGAAATTCAATTTCTCCCCCTCCTACTGCTTTTTCAGTCTTTAGTTTAGGTGTTTTAGGATTAAGTTCAGCAACGCCCATCAATTTACTTAGATGGTTGAACGTTTGTGGATGGTTAAACAGAATTTGGTTTATTGCATTGTCAATTATTTCTTCATCTAAGGTAAACTCCTCCTCATCTTCCTCATAATCTAATCGGTCATCTGTCTTTATTCCTGTTTCATCATTTATCATTTCAGAATAAATTTCTTCACTGTACCAGAGATTCATCGAATGAATCTTTTCCAAATCAACATTATAGAATCTGCTTACCAAGTCACTAATGCTTTTAAAGTCTTCTTCTCTCATCTTTGAGAATTCATTAATCAGTAGTGGCATCCACTCTAAGACTTGTTGATCGCTTAATCGTCTAAAACATTGATCTAAAAACTCTATTAAGAGGAAAACAATATTTGGGGCAAAATAGGTAGAGTAGACTAGAGCCATTGCTGATTCTGTAGCGCTTTGCATTATCTTTGGGTTCCAAAACACTTTAGAAATTATATATCTGATATTTTCTTCTCTATCAGGTTCTAAAAGGCTTAATGCTGACAGTATTATGATCCTTTTATCATGTGGAATAAACACATCATTTATAGCTTTCAAACCTATTTCCAGTTCGTCTCTACTTGCTCCCTCTGCTAAAGCTATGCTTTCTACTTTGAAAATGTAAGAAAACATCAGAGAAAACTTTTCTGCTGATATTGAGTTATCATCAGCAGCTTTAACAATTTCTTGACAAAATTGCCTATATGACTCAACAAGATATCTATTAAACCATCTAGGCACACCTTCTTTTAACGTTCTGAAGTAGTTCAGCAACTCTAAAGTTAATGTAAGTAATTTATTTTGATCTTCATAAATAATTCCTGACAAATTAGTCATCAAAGCTCTTACTAGCAATATCAGTAAGAAATCTTTATGTCCTAAATGAACTATAACATCTCTCACCAATGTTAAAATATTAACTATTAATTTTTCTTTTCTTGCTTGTTCTTCTATTTTGTTTCTGAATACATCTTCTACCGTCATTCCGCTCAAAGCTAGTTGTATCAAAGGATTACGGTCTCTGTAAAAATAAATATCCCATGATTCTTGCTCTATTCGCCTCCCTAAACTTTTATTACCTGCAATAGGTGTAACATTTATGTCAAAGTATTTCAATAACCAAAGCAAATCGGAGACTGTTTGAAGATGAGGGTCTTTCTTTAAATCTATTAACACCCTATGCACTCTTTTATTATCAATGTTCAAACCCAAGGTAAGTAAACGATCAAAAACATCTTTTGCTAATGCAGGTAATGCTTTATATCCGACAGTTCCTGAACGATTAGGAAAAACAAATTTACTCAACAATTCGCTTATTGGCTTTAAGTGTCTGTCATTTTTTTCAATACAAGTTATAGCTGATTCTTTAAATTCATCAATTGCAATATTTGTTCTTCCTCTCAAATCTTTTAGAAGATAGGTTAACTCTACTATTGCTATACTATCCGCTGCGCTTGTTACATATCCTTCTTTTCTAGCTTGTTTGACAATGCTTGTTGACCACCCTAAGAGTTTATCATGCACAGTTTGTTCATACTTACTCAATTCACTTTGTACTTGCTCTAAATTGTTTTTATAGACCAATTTCTTTATTGATTCCCATTTAAGGTGCATTTCAGCAGTAGTTCCCTCAATTTTATTGGTATTTTGATCTATTGTAAGATAATCTGTTTGTATGAGACCAAATTTCCAATGTGATTGAGTAAAAAGCTCATTTTTGCTCTTTTTCCCTTTCATTCCCCATTCTGCAACCATAGGGATTGCATGAGCAGCACCACAGATAAAAACACAATCTTCAGCATTAACATTCTTCTCTTTTAGTATCTGTTTAATTTTGTTCCACATATGCTGATCGCGTTTAGCTGTTATTTCTTCGATATTTTCATTTCCACCTAATCTCCTGAATACACTACCAATCAATACCATAATCTGTCTATACGTTTCATAAGAAGCATCTAACAATGCATTTTCAGCTATTTCATCCCACCATTGAGCAAAATTTTCAAAATTGGAACTCCTTAATAATAATTCCATAAACTCTCCACTTTCAGGAACTGTTTCTGCTATGATTAATTTTACATTATTTTTTCCATTTGTTTTACCATTTCTGTTATTTTCACCATTATCTGTTTTTTTGAATCTGTGATTATATTCCCAAACTATTCTATTTGTATTAGGGGCATCAACAAAGATTATTTCTGTATTAGAACGGTTCTCTTTGGCGTATTTCATTGCTTGGAATTCTGAAGAAACTTCAGAAATCATTGTCATAGAATAGACAGGTAAGAAATTTGGGTCAACATCTTTTGTTTCCATTAAAGCTCCTTGAAAAGCTATTGGAGGTGAGCAATAGTCTATATTTGGCAACTCACTTTGAAAATCTTCTGCTGCTTCTAAAAAGATTAACTTAGGCTTCTTTTCTGCAAGCCTTTGCCACGTTTGAGTAGCTGAAGAAATAGAATAGTGAGAGATAGGAATGACTTCCAAAGGCTCTTCTTCTAGATTTCGTATATCTTCAATAATTTTATTCAAGTAATCTTCATGTGTAACTTTAGATGGATCAGCTTTTTTGACTACTTCATAAAGAAGATGTAAAAGTTCTCCCTCCTTTGATTGAACATTTTCTTGTTTCTTCTTATTTTCAGTTATTGGCTGTTCATCCTTTTCTGTGCTCTTTTCTTTGGATATTGCTTTCTTACTAGTAGTTTTTCTTTTAACTACTTTAGTTTTGTTTTGATCTGTTGTGCTACTCTCCATTCTTTATCCTCTTGTCAATTATCAGAAATTTTTCATTGTTTTTTGCCCTTCTTTGTAGAATTTTTCCCATTCTGAAGACTTTGCACTTTTATTCTTGACGGCGGAATGCCAGAAATTGTTCATGATTGTCAAATCTTCAGGCAAACGTTGGGTTAAACCTCCAATCAAAGAACGTGCTAAAGCTTCTTCTTGAGTATATTCGTCAAAAAAGGTAGATTGTAACAAAGCGTCTTCCAAAATGCCAATTTGTTCTGCTGTAGAGAGTGCTGATTCAAGCTTCTCATTTTCGTTTTTTGTGGCTCTACTTACATCTCTCAACGCATTAAATGTTTCGATTAAGATGTCTAATAATGGTACTGGAACTGTAGCTTTGAATCCTTTTCTTTTCATTAAATCGTGAATTCTGAAATTGACAATTTCCTTTTCAGTTTGAACATCTGTAACAATAGGAATAGTTACAAAATTGAATCTTCTTTTCAGTGCTGATGATAAATCATTTACTCCTTTATCTCTACTATTAGCTGTTGCTATAATGTTAAACCCTTCTTTTGCATGTACTATTACATCTGATAATTCAGGTACCGACACATACTTCTCTGAAAGTATGGATATTAACGAATCCTGCACATCAGAAGTACAACGTGTTAACTCTTCAAATCTGCCCAAACAACCTCTTTCCATTGCTTGCATGATTGGAGAGGGAATGAGGGTTTCTAAAGACTGACCTGAAGCTATAACAGAAGCAATATTCCATGAATATTTTATCTGATCTTCTGTTGTTGCAGCAGTTCCTTGCACAACTAAAGTGGAATTTCTGCTTATCCCTGCAGCTAAAAGTTCTGCTAACCAAGATTTCCCTGTACCTGGGTCACCGATTAACAATAGACCTCTGTCACTTGATAAAGTTACTATTGCTCTCTCCACAAGGGTTTGATGACCATAAAACTTCTTCTCGATTTTTCTACCAAATTTTTTAGAATCTGATCCTAAAATGAACGTTCGTAGCATTTGTGGAGAAAGATACCAGCTGACCGGTCTAGAATAATTATCTATACTATGTAAATATTCTAATTCTTCCTTATATTTAGCTTCGGCAGGCAAACGCAAAATTTTTTCTTCATCACTTTTTACAGTTTCTACATTAACTGTTTCTTTAACTCCTTCCTCTTTTGTAGCTTGTTTTTTTGTTCTTCTTTTCTTAACTTCTTGTGTATCACTCAATTAGTATCACCCTTTAGTGAGATAAAATATGAAATAGTTTTAACTATTTAAACTAGTGTGTAAACATAAATACGAGGCGTTTAAATAGCCTATTCAAGATAGCTTTTACTATTTAAACTAACAGGTATTACAGAGACGTAGAGAAGTTGTCCCTTTCGTAATGAGAAAAAAAGAGAAATAAAGAGCGAAAAAGAGCATTTGTATTGCTATTCTCTAATTCTTCTTACTTCATAAACAACAGGATTTTCAGCATCAGGACAAGGATGAGTAGAAACATCTTTATCTCCTAACCAAGGGAATTCTGCTCCATAAGCCATCGCAAAAACTTTAGGAAGGATAGAGTAGAGAGAGTGGAGACAGATTTTTCCGTGTATTTCATTTGTGTCAAAATCAATAGTGGTCTCATCACCAATCTTATGCCCTGAAATACACTTACCTGTTTGTTTAACAACTTTTAGTACTATCTTGTGAGCCATGAAGTGCTAAGAACAATACTATTTAACAACTTTTTGGAGAAGAAAAGGTGCAGAATAAGTAAAATAAGTTAAATTTTTAATACAACACAAACATGAACATTCATTAAAAAAGATAAAAAAAGAATACTCTCTTCCCCTATGGTTTTTCTCTACTTTAAAATATTCCTTAGATCTTTCTCCTTCTGTAAATGAAACTAGTTGCCACTACTGTTAGACTTGCTAGTATGCCAAAGTGGTATG
>CAZEQQ010000145.1:0-6732 GCA_964514425.1 uncultured archaeon | reverse complement strand
ACCATAAAAAGACGGAGCTACTAGTGCCCAGAAACTAATTATCGGTGTTAAAACGGTTTGATAGGAGATGAAGAAAGCTATTGTTACCATCAAAGGGATCGCAGCCAAGAATAGCCCAGGGATAACAATTAGGATTGGCGGTATATGTCCTTTATAGCCTAAGAGGATTAAGAACAATTTCACTGCAAAAAAGGCACCAAATACAGCTATTATTGGTCCTGCAACAGGTAATATGAATAAGAATAGGCAGAATAAAGCATTAACCATGTAAAATAATTTTGTATCAATTCTAACTTTACCTAGAGCTCTCCACATTAGAGTATAACTGTCGGCGATTCTATTTGCTCTTACTATTGATACTAGTACAAATGGTAAGGAGTATAATAAGGGTGCAGCTATTTTTAGTATCACAAATTCTGCTGTTTCTGATAATGGGTTTCTTCCCCAGAAAAAGAAATTATCTAATGTCATATCCTTCATAGGCCCTAAAAATGTTAGTAAGTAGAAATATGTTGGAAACACAAATACTTGAAGCAATACAATTAATCTGTTAATCATTAAACCTCTTAAAGCAACCACTTAAATCACCTTTAGGATATACGGTTACTTCCTATAAAAAAACATTTGCTTTTTCTTTCACAAAACCAAAATTTATTTATTCTCAACAATAATATTTTATAAGAGCAAAGGAGAAAAAGAATAATGTCATTAGAAGACTTTCTTCAGAAAAACAAAATTCAGTTACATGATTTGGAGTACATTCTCAATTTTTTGAATAAGGAGGGTATTTCTCCACAATTAGCTATGAGACGTATTAAGTTATTCGAAAAAATTCAAGATAAAATGGAGAAAGAAAATACTTCTGATAAAGTACAAGAACTTTCAACAGAGTTAGATATGCTATCAAAAGTTGTGGAAGAATTACAAAATGAAAAAGAAATTTTAGCAAAGGAGAAAGATGAATTATCTAAAGCTATCGAAGATAGTCGTTTACAGCAAGATCTTTTCAATGCAGAGAGAGAAGAATTAAAGCAACAAATGAATATGCTCATGGATTCGATGGGAGCTTTATCATGTGATGATGAAGAAGTGGATTCAGGCTTGATAAAATCGGAAAATCAAGAATTAAAACGTAAAATAGGTGTTATGACAGCTGGTTGTCAAACAATAATAGATAAAATGGGGAGTTTAGAAGCAAACACACCAGCACTAAAAGACTTCTGTGGTAAGCTAAAAGCAAGTTTGGAGACAGTAAGAGAAGGAAGGGAGATACCAAAAGATACCCCATTTGAGGTTCCTAAATTTGACACAGCTCCAAAAGCATTGAAAGTTGTTGAAACACCTTTTGAAGATACAACTGAAGAACAAACAGAGGAAGAAGACGCAGTTACTATTTCTGCAGATCAAATAAAGTTTGTTAAAAAAGTGCCTGCACCTTTACCTAAAGAAGAGGACATTCCCACAAAAGAAGAAAGCAAGCCAATTTCAAAGAGACCTGTAATACAAGAAAGATTATTTGTAGAACCAGAAGAATTAGAAGAGTCAAAGAAGGAAGAATCAAAGAAGGAAGAACCAAAGAAGGAAGAACCAAAGAAGGAAGAACCAAAGCCAAAGAAAGTTGATGTAAATGTAAGCCCAGTTAAAGAATCCAAGAGTGAGTTACCAGCAAAGAAAGTAAAAATACTAAACTTATTTTTAGATTATGTAGCACAAGCAGATTCTGACGAAACTTTTAAAATTAGGGTTTCAGCTATTTGTGATATGGATGAAGCCTATATTGAATTAGGCGGATTGGCCATGTCTCAAATCTATTCTTACCAAACTAAAAGTTTGAAAGAAAAGAAGGAATTCGATAGGCTCCTCAAGTCTTGGATGGAAAACGGTTTACCAAGCTAATTACCTTCTATTGTCTTTTATTAATCATCTACCTAAAAAGATAAAAATAAACACCATCGAAATTGTTTCAAAGGGCCAGTAGTCTAGTGGATAAGGCACCGGTCTTCGGAAAAACTTTGTTTTTGAAGGCAACCGGCAGTCGTAGGTTCAATTCCTACCTGGCTCGCCACTTAATTTATGTTTAGCGCGTACAATCTTACTTAAAAGTTGGGATTATTATGAAAAAATCATATATTGCTTTATATTTAGTTTGTATTTTCATTTTGCCTTCATTGTATATTGCAGAATCAAACAACGTTATTGACTATTTTACACTTAATGAATTTCAAGGATCAGATGATTTTGTTAATTATTTAGTTACTGATTCTAGCGAAACAAACAATTCTTTTTTTGGGGATTGGCCACCTGGAGATTTTTTTGGTTATTGGGATGTTTCTAGCGGTGAGAAGATTGATTTTTTGATCACATCTTCTAATTCAACAACAATTTATGGTAACTTAACAATTGGCAATTATTCTTTTTTTGAGGTGAGGAATGTAGATATCGCTAGCGCACTTGTTATAAGTGTTTATCCTTGGAAAGGAGGTTTTGTTCTTAATGAACCAGATTGGGATGACATTAATATTTTGGTTGCTGGGACTAATACTACTATTGAAAGTAAAACAGATGTTATGTATTCTGTTAATAATAGAACTAAAACTTTTGATGTTAACGAAATTACTACAGTTAACTATTATGGACAGAATTCTACTTTCATTTATGATACTTCATCTAATATTTTACTTGAGTGTTTTACCAGTTTTGGTAACTATAATTTGGGTTTGATTCTTGACCAAACTAGTTTCATCTCGTCCGAAAGTGATGAAAATAATAAAACTGATGTAGTTTCACTTTTCGCCTTTGGTTTTCCTCTCCTTTTTCTTTGCATAGTTTCAATTATTTCCTTTCGAAAGTATAATAAGTATTAACAACTTTCTATTTTTTTCGTTTTTCTTTTTTTAAGAATAAACAAAAAGTACATGTTACTACCTACTTAGTTCTAGCCGTAAACATTAATAAGGACAATGATAAAATAAAGGTGGGATAAAAATGAGCGAAAATAGACAAAAATGTCCTGGATGTAGTGAGTCTGTTCCTTTAGAATACTCCATTTGTCCTTTTTGCGGGTATGATATTATTGAGTATGAGTTAAAAAAATTTTCATATCAGCCTTCGTATAAAGAGGTATTTCGACGTTTCAAAGATTTTTATAAAAAACCTATCTCGGGTAGCGCACAATTTGGCGTTGCTACAGAAACACGAGCAGTTAAAATTACACTGTTTCTCTTTTCTGTTCTTTTATCTTTACGTTTATTTTTTACAATTACAAAATTGGGTTTAGAAATACCACCAATACTCTCATTAGCATATGGTGAAGAAGGTGTTTTTAATCTTAGTTTTTATTTTGTTTTCTTTTTAATTAGTTTACTTTTCATACCTCTTATATTTTGGTTGATATATTTGGTAGTTTTTAGGATTGGTACAACTATAATTAGAAGACTTTCTGTTGTCTTAGGTGGAGATTTAACATCTAAACAAGTACGTACTATTTTTGGATACACTCTTTTACCAATTGTTATTGGTGAGTTTTTAGGCGTTTTTCTAACCCTATTTGGCCCTAAAGGTTCATTTAGTTTAGCTACAATCAACTATGAAGACATTTTTGTGTTTATGCGTGATTTTTTCAATTCAGGAGCTATGATAGCATTCAACATAGTCATGATTATTTCTTGGGTCGCATGTCTCGCATATACTGCTATTGCATTTCGTACTGTGGGTAAAATGCCTTGGGCAAACGCTGTTATCTCCCTGTCTGTTCCACTTGGACTTTTTGTTCTATTCTTCTATTTGATTTAATTTTTGCTGGTTGACATTTACTAACCAGCTTTTCTTTTAGGAATTTATTCATGAAAGTTTAATGAAATTTAGTTACTCATATCTCAATTTTATAATGTCATGCTGTTTTACATAATATTGACCCAACCCTATTGACGAATATGACCACTGCTCATTTTCTTGTTTATAGTAAAATGCCCAATAAAAATTCGGAAGATCTTCCATGTATCCATTTACCCCTTCCACATATACGCCAAAAGCATAATGTTTTACTGTCAAATTTGCGACCTTTTCAAATACATCCAGAGCAGAGAGACCGTTTTTTATTGTAAGATTATAGTATTCATTTTCTTTTTCAGGGATAACATTATAGTCTATTATCACTCCAACATCAATGATATCACTGTTAACTGGATTTAAATAGATAAATTGAATGTACAAGATAGAGGCAGATACTATAATAGAAGCGATTACGACACCTAAAACCCCAAAAAGGATATTCGATTTTTTCAATTTGATCACTCGATAATTTTACTGTGTTCTTTAATTACTACTATCATCATTACACTCAAATTCTTCTAATAAGTAGAAGAATTTTATTCCTTTATATTGGTAAGCATTTTTTATCCACTGTATTATTTTTTTCAAAGAACTAAAAATCAAAAAATTTCCAACTACATGGATTATTGTAAAAGGTACACCTAAAATTACTAAAATTGTGATGTACTCTAAAGATAGTGCTTCTTGAAAGATTAAACTTATTCCAGCTATTGTAACCGTAACATCATAGAATATTGCAAAAGTTGCACCTATTACACCGTACTCCCACCAAGACAGATTCATCATTTTTTTTCTAGCTAACCCTACAATTATTACCATTAGAATATAACATATTAATTTTATAATGAACAGTAATCCTGAGGAACCATATACAGAGGTCACTAATATTTCATAGACTGTTGCTATAGCTACTGTTGCTATTAACCCATATTTTATACCAAATAATATGACAATCAAGAACATTGTAAAAGAGATGAATTCAACATTCGGAATGAATACCACTACAAAAGACAGAACAATTCCTAAAGCTGAAAGCGCTCCAATTGAGCTCATTTTTAATATTAAATCCAGTTCTTTTTCATCATTTTTTTGTCTTTTCTTACACATCTTCTTCTTATATTCCTAATTTTTTTCTTCTTTTTTAAGGTGTTTATTTATTCCCATTACAATAATGTCAACATTTTTGAATGTAATAGGTAGTTATATACTTATGGAAGATGATGCATTAATTGATGCCAAAGACTTGCTAAAAGTTATAGCTGTCGATATAATGACTACTACTGCAGATATTTTTGACGGTGAAGAAACTAAGCAAATAGATTTACCTGAAATTCCACTATTAAATTTTGAGTTAGAAAATGGTAAAAATTTTATTATGACTAATATTCCTCTTTATATTGCAATCGACATTGTACGAAAACTTAGTGGTATAGAGAAGCAGGATTCTAGATTATCATTAGCAGAAATCATCCCTGAACTTTGCGTCATAAAAAAAGTTATTATTGATTCCATTGTCCCTTTTTCAACTGCTTACCAAGCAACAGTTGAAATAACTCTTGAAGGTTTTAGCGAAACTGTTAATTTTCAGATGATTCCTAGTCACGCTACTTTGTTAGCTTTATTGTCAGATGCGCCGATTTATGTTTCAAAGTTTGTTATTACTGATGACGATAATGAAATGGTTGAAAAATAATAATTGTTAGATATTTTTTTATCATTCATGTACCTAGAGCTTGTATTACATACCAAACTATTGTTACACTGAAGAAGAATATTAGTAGTAATAACAACTTACCCCAATCTCTCCCAATCTCTTCTTCTTCCTCTTCAGTAGCCACTATTGCTTGATCATCATTTTTATTCTTTTGATCTGTTAAGAGGTCTTTTTGTTCGTTCATATTCATCACTTTTTTCATTCTTTTTTTAATTTATCTATTCGCAGTTGTGAGATAGAAAAGACATAATAAAAAACGAAAGAATTATGCCAATAAAAATTCTTTTTTTGCTTTGTCCAGCACATTGTTTACAAGATAATCTTCTGATTTTTTCCAATCCATGTCTCTAAAAGAATAATTTTCAGGGTCAAAATTTTTTGCTACATATCCCTTCGGACTAACAAACATTATCTGTAAATCTGGAAAGAGTATCCATAATAGATTAATTACGTGTAATTTATCTTTCGGAGGCAAAATCATCTTCCATAAGAAACCATTATCAGTTTGTCTAAAATCACTCTGAAAAGGTAGAGCTAAATTTTGCAACAAGTAAATTATTTTTATCATTGCCCTTTGACTACATATTCCTTTGAATATTAACTCATCATCTAATCCAAAAAATGTTCTATCAAAGTCAATAAGGTAATTCCTTATCACATATTTGTTCAAAAATTTTAGCCGTCTTGAGAAAGTATATTGTGGTATGGATAGTTGCTCTGAAAGTAAATTGTATTTTTGTCTTGCATCTTTTGTGAGTTCTTTAAGTATTTTAAAATCTTGATATTTTACGCCCTTTGAGACGTTTGTTGGTTTTTCTATTGTCATTTTTTGGAAGTAGTCTATACGTGGTACATAATCTATACTATCTATATTCTTTTGCCACATATCCCACTTAAAATTCCATACACTAGTTTTAGGGTTCCAATAATCGAGATCTATATAAGTTTTAATTCCTCGACCTATTGTTGAAGAAGGTACAATGTCCTCTATTAATCCAGCTTCTTTGAGGTGATTCATTAACTTCATAAAAGTATTGAATGAGCCTAAGGGGATGTGCACTTTTAGGAATATACCCGATAATGCCCCAAATATTCTTGTCCTAAGCACTACGTAAGGATGTAAATCTAAAATTCTCTCTACTAATCTTAATTTATCGTTTGAAGCCACTCTTAGTAATAGTATATGA
>CAZEQQ010000144.1:0-6739 GCA_964514425.1 uncultured archaeon | reverse complement strand
AAAAGAGAGTAACATTGACAAGAACACTATCATCAGTAACATTAGCTAATATTAACAGCTCATCATTTTCATCCAAAAAGAGACTATAGTAAACTATGTCAATATAAGGCGCATCACGATCAATATATAGCAAATAATCAAACGTAGCGTTATTCATGGCTGTATCATACGCAACAATGGTACAAGTCATATTAGAAGTTGATTCATACCAACTAATGTCGGCAGAATATCTATTTCCATCAGCAACCATTGGATAAATATTGCTAAGATGTCCATTGATAGTGAGATAAAGAGTAACATTATGAACCTCATTTGTATCAGTTACAGTAGCATTAATGATTATTCTATCTTCAGGAATAGGTTGAGGATAAAGAGGAAAATGTTCAACATCAGTAATAACAGGACTAGTAACATCTTGTCCGCTATCAGTGATAGTCCAATTCAAAGTATTAATGAGGTATTGTCTTGAAATAGCACCAGTAGCACTATAAAAAGAATTACCACCATCAAATATTACATTTGTTGGTGAAGCGAAAGAAGCCCAATGGCTTAACATTTCATCATAGTGGTAGGTCGATAATTTAACGCCAGCAAACATTTCTTCAAGATTTGTAGCATTTTTCATCCACCAGTATAGGCATTGTGAAAAAGAAGTTGCACCAGAAAACATCCCCTCCAGGTTTATAACCGAGGAAACATCCCATTCCCATAGAAAACTATTGAAACTACTGGCATTTGCAAACATATATTCCATCCATTTAGCATTAGATACGGACCAATAGGGTTCGTAGAGACCCCCTAATTGTTTATTGAACGCATAGCAGTTGTAGAACATATAACCAAAATCAGTAGCAGCACTTGTATCAAAAACTGGTGCTTGGTTAAAAGTATAACTGGAACTAAACATCATACGAAAACTAGTAATAGTGCTTGTATTCCATAAATACATACTGCCTAAAGAGCCTAAATTATGACAATTGGCAAAAGCGCTCAATAAGGATGTTGTACTGTTTAATATTGGTGCACTATTAATAGCTGTATGAACCATATTATTACAACCGCTAAATTGATGAGATGTAGCCCCAAAATCGAGTGTTCCCCATTGATATAACTCTATTATTTTTAATCTATCCCCACCACCATTAAACATCCAACCACTTATTGTTCCGTTTATAATAACGGTATATACTCCTGGTGTAGCATAGGTGTGATTAGTTTTAGAGTCGGCATAACTAGTGATATGATCAGAAGTGCCATCACCCCAGTAAACGTTGAAATCGTAAGTACCACCACTAACAAGAGGTAATTTTATTGAGCTGTTATCTTTATAAAAACTTCCAATAAGTGAAGTATTCCATATTGAAACGAAATCATTTACACCTATACTTGCAGGTATAATATCACTATTTTTTCTAGACATGGGTATTGGTTCAACTACATTTAATGAGTATTTTGAATCCAATTCTAATTCTTTTGAGTTAGTAATCGATTGTATCTCATCTAATTCAGTCGCTTTGAGTATAATATCATTGTCCTTCACATAGTTTGTAGAAGTATTACTTGAAACGATACTAATGGACTGTGATATTAACATAAGTAGTATAAAACAAGTTATTTTTTGTCTCATAAAGATTACATATACGAGATTTTAATTTAAAGTTATCTTAAAACAAACACCAAATTAGTTTTCATTAATAGAAATTCAATAAAGTATTAGACATTATGTTGGTTTATATTCAGTTATCATTACATTCACCATAAATAAAAATTTATAATTAAAGATATTTATTATTGTTCTTAAATATGTATCATAGTTATTGGCTAAGTGTAATTATATTACCCCGCCAAGGAAGGGGAATTTTTCATCTAAATCGAACGTTAATAGTTTGACCCTATTATGTTATTGCCAATTTTTGCTTTTGTTCTTATTTCTATTGCTTTTCTTTAGAAATCTTTTTGTACATAATTTATAAAGTTATAATATGGGAAATGAACGGAAGGCATTTGACTAAGCGAAAGCAATGAAAGAAAGAAGCTTTGTGATCCCATGATAATTTTCAAAAAAGAGGTCTATGATAACGAAAGAGAAAATGTTAAGAAACTAATTTCCTAATATTTTCAATTCTTTTTAACACGGGTGGATGAGTATATTCAAGTTTTACAGTTAGCCAATGGGGAGTGAGATTTGAGTAGTTTTGTACTGTTAGTTTCTTCAAAGCAGTAATATAGGCTTCTGGTTCATTATAATTATCAATTGCATATTTATCTGCTTGATACTCGAAATAGCGTGATAATTCATTAGTTAACCAATCCATAATGGTACTAACAGGTGTGAATGCATAAACAAAACCAAGTAATAGAATGCCAACGTATAAGCTTGTAGTTTCTAGAAGAAATAGGTCGAAAATCCACGTAGATTTAATAGCTATAAGATCAATAATGAAAAACATCATTCCCATACTCAAAACTGATAGGGAAATGTTAAATGGTACATGTTTCTTTTTATTATGTCCTATTTCGTGAGCTAGTATGGATGTTATTTCTTCTTTTGAATAGTGTTCAATGAGAGTATCGAAAAGAGCTATTCTTTTCAGTTTTCCAAAACCTGTAAAGAAAGCATTTGCTTTAGTTGAACGTTTTGATCCATCAATTGTATAGATTCCTTCTAACTTGTAGTCGACTTTTTTAGCCAGATTCTCAATAGATTCCTTTAATTCTCCTTCTTGTAATGGAGTGAATTTATAGAATAAAGGAATTAATAAAACTGGAGCAATGAAACTAAAGAGTAAAGTAAAAGCTACAAATATGAGCCAATTGAAAAACCAAGCCAATGAACCGAAGTATTGAAAAGCAGCAAAAAGACCTATAAGAGCGCCTCCGCCAATAACAGCACTAACTATCCAAGATTTGAATAAATCAGAAACAAACATTTTTTTGGTCATTTTATTGAAGCCATATTTTTCTTCAATAACGAAAGTGAAATAGTAGTCAAATGGTATATCTAAGAATGCCATAATAATCATAAGAATACCAAAAAAGAAAAAACCTTTGATAAATTCAGGTACAGCAATATTTTGCATGATGTTGTCTAAAAAAGTTATACCATTTAATAAAACAAATAAAACTAGAAGAGATGTCATGATAGATGTTTCAATAAGACTAAAACGTGCTTTTTCTCTTAAATACTTTTGAGAATGTGCATATTTTTCTTCATCATAATAACCTTTAAACTCCTCAGGTAGGTCAATTCGGAGATTTTTTAGATTAAGATACTGCACGAATAGATCAAAAAGGAAGCTTATTACGATCAATAGAGCAAGGATAAGAAAAACTAAATTCATGACAGTGTAGTAAGATGTCTATTTTTAAACCTATCCAATTTATAATGTGAGTTTTGCTTTATCTCTACAAAAAGTGATGCACTAGAAGATGCATCTATTGAAAGTCTAATTATCTTTTGAGATTTAACTCTACAATATCTTCATCGTTTAGTGCATGCTCTAATCCTACTCTCTGTCCTTGGAATTCACAGGATTTTCCCCATACTCTAGCATACCTAAATAGTTTAGGAAAACTTGTATGTATATCTTTTGCAAGATTTTCAATTGTGCTTCCTTTTGAACACACAAAAGGTTTTTCCAGATTAGGTTTTTCTTTGGGAGGTTTAGTGTAAATTCTAATTACTTCAAGATGTTCAAATAATTCTTCTTTGAGTTTTTCTAAAGAAAGCTCATTATTTATCGAAATTGCAATAATTTTTAGATTTGTTATTTCCTTTAGTATCTCGTAGTTTTGTTTTGAGGAAGGTAAATCCCCTTTTGTTGCTATAATACCTATTTTGTATGATGTTTCTCCATCTATCATAATTTTCGCAGTTTCTAATTGTTTCATAAGAAAGGTGTATTGGCTTTCTATATCCATAGTTAAGTCTATTACCATTAATATAGCGTCACTCGTTCTTGCTACTCGTATTATTTGTTTGTTAATCATCCAATCTTCTTTGAAATCCAAAAATCCAGGTAAGTCGATTATCTGAATTTTCAAATTTTTATATTCACACGTTCCTGCTTGAGCTTGTCTTGTTGTGTTCAAAAAATCCCCTACTATCACCTCTGCATTGGTTATAGCATTCATCAATGAACTTTTTCCTACATTTGATAAACCGAAAAGAGCTATCCTTCCATCTCCTGAAGGAGGAATATAAAAAGGGTCATGTTCTCTAGCTCTTTGCTTTGGTTTATCTTTTGTCTCCTTAATTATGTCTTCTAATTCTTTTATTTGAAGTTCAAACAAACCAACCTTATCTAATTTTTTTTCTTTAATATCCTCAATTATCTCTTTTAATTCAGAAATTAATTCTTCGCCTTCTAAATTTCTGATTCTTTTTGCTATTTTATATCTATACCATTTTACCTTTGTATATACATTTGCTGCAGGGCTCATAATGCCACCTCTTGTAAATTTTCGTTTATTTTTTTCCTGATCAGCAGCAAATGAGAAGAATACTGAAATTTTGCTATCAAAATATCGAAACTCAAAAAATCTTACACCCTACTCTATTCGCCACTAATCCACTATCCATTGTTCATTAGGGCGCGAGTACCACTCGCAGAATCTAGAGTGTAATATAGTGCATTTTGTTTCATTCAGCTTATACTTCAAATATATAAATATTTTTTGATTAATTCTTGAAAGTGAAATATCTCTCAAAAACTTTTTATTCCTTTTTTCTTAGGCGCACCTATGACTATTAATCGTGAAGAAGTTATTAAGATTCAAGAGGAACTTAGCAATCTTGTTGGAGTTCCAGGTCATGAACATGAAGTTGCAGAATACCTCCTTACAAAACTTGAAGTTTTAGTTGATCGAGCGTGGATTGACCCATTAGGTAATCTTTTAGCGGTTAAAGAGGGGAAAGATCCAAATGGTCTTAGGATTTTATTAGATGCCCACATTGATGAAGTAGGATTTATGATCAATCATATTGAAGAAAAAGGTTTTATTCGTTTTGACACTTTAGGCGGAATAGACAAACGTGTTCTTTTAGGTTCTTTAGTCCAGTTTGTGAGTGATACTAATGAAAAAATTGTTGGAGTAATTGGAGTTCCTGCCCCTCATACTACAAGTGCTGATGAAAGAGAAAAAGTCCCCAACCATTTAGATATGTTTGTTGATATTGGAGCAAAGTCTCAAGAGGAAGTTTTGGAGAAAGGCTTACATATAGGCTCAGTTGGCACTTTTTACACTAAGTTCCTTCAAGTTAATGACGAAACAATTATGGGGAAAGCTTTTGATGATCGTACTGCTTGCAATGTTTTGCTTCACACACTCAAGGAATTAGCGAAGGAAGAGATTCCAAATACAATTCTTATTAATTTTGCAGTACAAGAAGAAGTCGGAACAAGAGGAGCGAAAGTAGGTGCATATACTTTAGACCCCAATATAGCTTTGGCTTTAGAAAACACTATAGCGAGTGATTTTCCGGGTGTAGCACCTCACAAAATTGTTAGTGCTATTGGAGAAGGACCAACTGTTTCAGTTGCAGATAAAACAGTCATAGTTCCCAAGAAGATTTTAACTCGAATCTCTCAAGCTGCAGAAAATGTTGGAGTAAAATGGCAATACAAGAAACCCACTTATGGAGGAACAGATGCGGGTTCTATTAGTGTAACTAAACAAGGCGTTCCAAGTGGAGTTATCGCTGTTCCCTGTCGTTATATTCATGGACCAGTTGGAGTCTTACGAGTGGATGATATCATTGAAACAATAAAATTAGTAACAGAGTTTTGTAGAATGAAATAAAAGGAAAAAAACTTTTACTTAAACTGCCAATTTTTCATTTTTTTCTACTTCTTTTTCATTTTCTACTATGATTTTCTCTTTTTTCCTTTCTTCTGATCCTCTTAAATAAGATATTATCACAGCTATTAGGGCAAAGGTGAGGAAAAATGCAAACATCCACCTCATTGCAGGTATATAGACTTGTGGATTCAATCTTTCTAAGTTCGTTATATTTTGGTAGACATTAATATTAAATGCCAATACCGCTGTAGACATAGCTGTTCCTAAACTAAAACCCATATTTCTTGACAAACCTAATAATCCCGATACTACTCCTAATTTCTCTTTTGGAGCTGCTGACATGACTGAATTACCGTTTGGTGAAGTGAAAATGCCTACTGAAATACCCATAAATACTGCGCCTATAACTATTAATGCTAAGGGTAATGTTGCAGATATAAATAGTGTTGCAAGTAAAAGAATGATAAATGTTCCCCCTAGACCAATTGTAGACAATATTTTTGCATCATATTTGTTAGACAACGACCCTGAAATAGGTCCAAATACACCTATTGCTAAAGGAACACCAAGAATAAGAAGTCCCGTTTCGCTTGGTGTTAAATATCTTATATTTTGCAAATAGAAGGGCATTTGATAGGATATAGCATTAAGTGATAAGAAAGCTAAAATAGCAGAGAAAAGCCCACAAGCAATTTTTCTATTCTTCAGTAATTGTAAATCAACAATAGGGTGATCTATCCTATTTTGCCAATAAATGAAAAATGATAAAAGCAGTAAACTCGTTATGAAGAAAACTCCCGCCCAAACCAAATTGTTACTTACGTTAACATTGGATGTTAATGTAAAACTAAATATCAAAGAGCTCATAAAAGCTGCAAAGCTGAATGAGCCTAGTACATCTGCTTTCCTTTTTTCTTTTCTTAAAGAAGGAGTAGGC
>CAZEQQ010000143.1:0-6773 GCA_964514425.1 uncultured archaeon | reverse complement strand
CTCTCTTTTATTATGTTAATAATGGAACATTATTCAACATTTCAATGACTTACAATGAAACGCTTTACTTTGCAAAAATCGGAGGTGTTGAAGTTGGTGATTTTGTAACTTTTTATGTTAACGCTACCGACATATTTGGTAATACTAATGAATCAACACCTTTTATTTTAGAAATACATGCTGTTGTTTTTGAATATCCTTTACTTTCTACTTTAGTCCTTTTGTCGATTTTTTCACTATCCTCTTTAGTTTTGTTATCTCTCAAAAGAAGAAAAATAAATCGGTAATTCCTTTTATTTCTTCTTTCTCTTTTTTCTCAATAATTAACACTACTTTTCTTACAATATTTTTCCTTTGTATCATTTTTTTGGTAATGTTTTTAAAGTGCTAAAGTTATTCTTATTCTATGGTTAGGGCTTTCATTGCCGTAGACTTCACCGATAAGCAGTTAATTGGTAATCTTAATACAATCCAAACAGAGCTAAGTGAAACTTCAGCTAAACTTACTTTAGTTAATGTTTCTCTTCTTCATATTACTCTCGAATTTTTGGGTGATATTTCTCCTTCTCAAGTGCAAGACATCATAATGATTCTTGACAGATTATACTTCTCTCCTCTTCATTTTACTGTTCAATCTCTTGGTTTACTTCCAAGTAATAATTATGTTAAAGTTATATACTGTAAAATTTTAGGTGATATTGAACCTTTGAAATCTCTTCACTCTTCTCTTCGGAAACAATTAAAAAATAGTGATTTTACTGTAGATACAAGGGCGTTCCACCCACATCTAACAATAGCTCGGGTGAAGCATCCTGGGAATAAAAAAGAATTGCTCCAAAAAGTTTCCGAGAACACAGAGAAAGTCTTTGGTGAACAACACATTAACTCAATAAAGTTGAAGCACTCTGAACTCCGTCCTCAAGGACCCGTATATAGGACGTTGTATGAGCGCTTTGCTCCGTGTGATAAAAATGACACTTAATTTAGAACAAAACATAAACAAATATCAAGAAATAGTAAGTCTTGTATTAGAAGAAAATGAAGTTGATAATGACCAACATCAAGAAATAGGGGAGATATTGTATATTTTAAGAGAAAAGATCCTCCTTGACCTGGCTTCTTTGAGTGTAAACGGAAAAGTAGAAATTCAAGGTTCATTTGTTAGAAGAACCTATCTTATTGATGATGATTCTTTCGATTTACTTTTGGTTCTTTCAAGAGATGATCACGCTAAATTACATAACATTTTAGATTCTTTAGAAAATAGGTTAAAAAAGGATAGAGTGAGGAAAAATCCCATACAAGTTAAGAAAATAACTGGTAAAATGCCCTATTTGAGAATCATTGCAGAAGGAGAGTTAATTCACCTATTTGTGGGATATGATTTTACAACTTCTGAGAATAAAATGTCTATATTCGATCTTATACCTCTTCACTCTCAGTACATTTTGACACATATGAGCGAACAGCAGCGAAAAGAAACTCTACTTATGAAAAAATTCTGTAAAACCATTGGTGTGTACAGAAGTGATTTAGGTGCTACAGGAGTTAATGGCTATTTATGTGAACTTTTAATTTTATTTTATGGAACATTTATTGAGGCAATTCAAGCGATTTGTAAATGGGTTCCAAGAACAATAATTGACTTAAAAAAGAATAAAGAAGTAAGTGAAGATGTAGATGAACTGTCTGTAGATCTTCTAACTCAATATTATCCGCTTTATGTTCCTGATCCATTGAGTCCTAAAGAAAATGTTGCAGCAGATGTTTCACTTGACATTTTCCACTCTTTAGTGGGAGCAGCAAATATGTTTTGTTTCAATCCTTCTATCGTATTTTTTACTGGAGACTTATGTCCTCATCCCTCTTTTGATACTTTATTGACAAAAATAGTAGATTCAGGACGAACAATTGTAATATTATCCTTAAATAGAGACTTTCAAGAAACTGAAGTGTGCTGGCAAAAAGCCATTGCCATGAAAGAAGCGTTTAAAGGAGATATTACTAAAAACAATTACATTATTGATAAAATTAAACCTTATGTTATAGACGAAGAATATGGTATTATGATGTCTCTTCATAATCCTTTACCTAACATGTCT
This sequence comes from uncultured archaeon, assembly GCA_964514425.1. Taxonomy (GTDB): domain Archaea; phylum Asgardarchaeota; class Heimdallarchaeia; order Heimdallarchaeales; family Heimdallarchaeaceae; genus CAZEQQ01. Next base: position 4,671 of record CAZEQQ010000143.1, on the reverse strand, counting down.
CTCAGACGTGATGGACCTGATATCTCTTCTACTGAATCCATTCAGTTTATTAAGCACTACAATAATCATCCTGATGTTTTAATCGGACCTTATATAGAAAATCATCGATGGATGGTGCATTTTGCTAATCGCGGTTTACATGTTTATGATTATATTAAACATTTAGTTACAGAAAATGTGAAGAATCTTAAATTAGACAATTTTTCTAAACTCGAAATAAAAGAAAAAGTCAATATTTTAACAATTGATGAAGGATTAAAGAACCATTACGAAACTTACTATGAATTTGCAGATTCCTTTTATCTTTTTGTTGAGCGTAAACCTGGTTGGGTTTGCTATTTTAATAATGAAAATGTTAATAACTCTAACAAAATCGATGAATTCTAATTGAAGCGCAGAAACGATAAATACTTAAGATCACTAAAAATATGTTAAAAATAAATAGTATTTACTTTATTCTAAATAAAACTTTGATACATTATCCGTTTATGTAACTTACTTAACTAAATACGTTTTTATATCCTCTCTTACTTTATGTCTTGATGTCTCTTGCTCTACAAATTATCATAGGTGTTGTCTTCATAGCAGCTTTAGCGTTGATTCTATTTGAGAAATATGATCGAACCTTTATTTCTCTTGTAGCTGCACTAATTGTAGTTTTGATAATTTCGTTTAGCAATAAGTCTGATGGATATGAGTTCTACTCTTTCATAGAATGGGAAGTTTTTGCTATTATAATTGGGATGGAATTGTTTGCTGAGGTTTTAAACTCAAGAGGTTATATTGAATATATCTCCCTTAAAATAGTAAAAATGACCAAAGGAAGCCCTATCAAACTTTTAATTTATATGAGCATTCTTGCATTCTTCATCACTGCTTTTCTTGATGATCTTCTATCAATCATCTTAGTTGGTTCATTAACAATAGTATTAACACAAAAGCTTGATCTGAATCCAACACCATATATTTTTTGCCAAGCCTTTATCATAGGTGTAGGAAACTTAATATTCCCTATTTCTTCAATACAAAATATTATTGTAAGAAACGCGATTGATATAGATTTCATAGAATTTGTGAAAGATATGACGTTTTTAGGTTTTACTTTTCTAGCATTCACCATACTTTATTTTCTTTTAACTAACAGGAAGACTTTCTTCAAAAAAGTAGATGAAGAAAAGAAACAAGTTATAGAAGTAATAGTCCCTGAAGCTCCATTAAAAAATAAAAATGATAAATGGGTTTGTACATTTCTATTAATATTATTGATAACTTTGTTTGTTTTATCTTCTTTTATTGGTGTAGGAGTAGATGTAATATCAATTGGAATTGGCGTGTTAGCGGTACTAATTTATGTTAGAGAACCAAAAGAGATTTGGGAAAAAGTGAGCTGGACAACAATTTTCTTTTTCATCGGTCTATTCATAATTGTTGGGTCATTAACTTATATTGGCGCACTACAATTTGTTGAAAATATTGTGATAAGTTTATTAGATCAACCATTACTACTCATCATCATTATTTTACTTATCGGTTCAATCTTATCTGCTTTTATGGAACCTGTTTTAACTGCCCTCATACTTACAAATACTTTACTTGCTGTAACTGCAGAAATAGGCTCACAACTAAATGAAGCTTTTTGGTACGGAATAGTTGTTTCTACAAATTTAGCTGTAGGATTGGCACCTGTAGGAAGTTTAACTCTATTAACTGCTTTTAACCTTCTAAGAAAAAGTGGACAAAAAGTAACACCTCTTGGGTACTTAAAATATATTAGTCCTCTTTATATAGGTCTAATAATATTCTCAATTCTTTATTTCATCGTTTATTTTAGAATATTCTAATTTAAATCTTTTGAAGAATAAAGAAAACAAAATACGCATTATCTACGTAAAAAGAAAAAGAGGAAACTAGAAAAGTAGAACTAAAGGATTTTTAGTTCCTTTCCTAAACTTTCGAATTTTTCTAATGCAAAATCTAAGTCTTCTTTTGTTAAACCCGCATTCATCATAACTCTAATACGAGCTGTTCCTCTAGGAACCATGGGGAAAACTATAGGTAAAGCAAACATTCCTTCTTCCATTAATCTAGTACTAAGTTTCTTAGCAACCTCATTTTCACCACAAATTACAGGAACGATAGCAGTAGGACATTTGGCTGCTGCAGCTGTTATAGGATGACCATATCCCATATCAACAATCTTTTTCTTAAAGTACTCACAATTATCCAACAGTTTCGCCACTATCGGTTCATGAAACTCCGAATTTGGGTCGAGTATCTCTAAAGAACCTATTGCTGCTCCTGCAACTGCTGGGGGATGAGAACCACTTAGAAGATAAGAGCGTGCAGTGTTTTTGAGAAACATGACAAGGTCTTGAGAGCCAGTAATTGATCCACCTACAACGCCCATAGCTTTACTATAAGTATTCATTTCTGCATGAACTTTTCCTTGTAATCCAAAATGATCAACAATACCTTTACCTTTTCTATTTCTTCCTAATACACCATCTCCATGAGCATCATCAACATAAATGAATGCACCATAAGGTTCGGTAACTTTATGAATTTCATCTAAAGGAGCCATATCTCCATCCATACTGAAGACACCATCTGTAACAACTAAAATTCTTCTAGCTCCAGCTTCATCAGCTTCTTTGAGTCGTTGTTCTAGCTCACACATGTCACAGTGTTTGTAAACAGTTCTTTTGGCTTTTGATAATCTTACACCGTCAATAATAGAACCGTGATTGAGTTCATCAGAGATAATATAATCTTCTGCACTAGGAGCTAATTGAAAGAGTGCCCCTTGGTTTGCAGCAAAACCAGCTTGAAAGACCATTGCTGCCTCTTGTTCTTTAAATGCAGCGTGTTTCCTTTCCCATTCTTCGTGAACCCACATGTTTCCTGCGATAGCTCGAACTGAACCTGAACCCGCACCATATTTCTCAACAGCTTCAATAGCTCGTTTTTTCAAGTGAGGATGGTTACTTAAATTAAGATAATTGTTAGAGCAGAGCATAAGTAATTTTCTACCTTCTACAGTACAATGGGGGGTAGAAGGACTCTCCAAGGTTTTATGTACCCATTCTCTACCTTCGGCTTTGATATTTTCATAATCATCTTTCAGAAATTTTGTTGGATTTCTAGTCGTCATAATATCACTTCAATGTATCTGTGAAAAATTTCAGACACTATTATATAATGTTAACTGTTGAACTGGAAGTTATAACAAGTAAAAATGAGATTATTGACAAAAAAGAGAGAAAAGAAAAAAGAAGAAGACTCTTACAATCTTCTTTTGAAGAAATCAATAAACAATTTGAAAGTACGGATTCTCATTCCTATGTCGGAAAAAGCTCCGTGTCCTTCATCACCAAATTCTACATATTCAAAAGTTTTTTCTCCTTCTTTAGCTTCATTCCAACCCATTTCAAGCAGTTTATCTCTGAACTGTCTACTTTCTTCAACAGGACAACGTGGGTCATTTACTCCATGAATCATCTGAATTGGAACTTTCAAATTCTCAATAAAATTAATGGCTGAACCATTTTCCCATACTTCTTTGTTTTCTTCATATGTTCCTAAATGTTGTGTTAAAAAGAATTTAAAGTGTGGTTTAGAGCGGTCATACATGGTTTTGAGGTGAGAGATACCTATCCAAGCTGACCCTGCATTCCATCCTGCATCAGCGTATTTAGTGAGTTGGAGAAAAGTCATGAATCCACCATAAGAACCACCAAAAACACCAATCTTATTGGGATCTACGTAATCAAGATTTTCTAGATATTTCTTAGCCCACACAACATCTTTTCCGTCAGCACCACCCCAATCTTTGAGGTTCATTTCCATGAAATTTTTCCCATAACCTGTGCTTCCTCGAATGTTAGGATTTAAGATAACAAAACCTTCGTGAGCAAAGACTTGAGAAAACATGTCGAAATTACGGAAATATTGACCTGTTGGGCCACCATGAACATTCACTAATGCCGGATATTTTTTACCTGATTCAAGTTTGGGTTTGTAAACAGTGGCAGGGATCATTACACCATCGAATGAAGGATATTTGATATATTCTAGTTCATAGAAATCTTCAGGTTCTAAATCTGTTTGTGGGGGAATGATTATTTCTTCTTTTTCTTCTTTCAAGTTATATCTGGCAAAAACTGTAGGCGTTCTAGCATCAGTTCGGAGGTAAACAAGATACTCGTCACTTAAACAGTAAATTAAAGAGAAAACTAGCCCTTCAACTTTTATCTCAGTAACATCACCAGTATGAACGTCATAGATTAAAGGTCGAATCTCAGCTTCTTTGTTTTGTAGCACGATTAGTTTAGACCCATCTGTAGAGAATTCTTGGGCATATTCGTCATATTCACCTGTTCCAAACCACTTTGTTTCTTTGGTCTCAACATTATACACACCTGCTCTTCCAACTCCAGATTGATCACTGGCAATAGCAAGAAGTTTTCCATCTTTAGAAACGTCAGAAACAGAGTCATTGGATTGGTCAGATACGCGAAAAACAATTTCTATTTTACTTCCATCCTCTTTAATACCCCACACATCAGAGTTTTTTATATTATGAGTTTCATTGAAGTTGAAATAAATCCAATCATCATCAGACCAGATAGCTTTCCCCCATACAGGCTTATCAAAAGCAGTTAATTGAGTAAT
>CAZEQQ010000142.1:0-6799 GCA_964514425.1 uncultured archaeon | reverse complement strand
AAACAATAATTCGCGCAATAACTGACGAATTTGGAGGATCTAATGCAAAGATGGCTTACTTTTTAGATTATCACGCTGAAAATTCAGGAGTGACATGCAAAATTGGTTCTAAATTATTAGCAGAAAAAATAGCAAAGAGAATTAAAAGTGAATTAGCCGCTAAATACCTAGTTTCTTTTGAATTAAAGACACAAGATAAAACAGGGGAAGACGTATTTGTCAACACATATCTTGTTAGATTACCCGAATTAATCGCATCAAGTATCCTATCATTTGAGAATGGTGTGTGGTATGTGCATTCTATTTCAGAAAATATGCTTATTCTTGAATCATTGGAAGATCATAATATTAAAAAGTTTGACAGGAAAAAAGTAGAAATAAAATCAAAGAAGATTAATGAAGAAATAATTATTTCAGATTATATGATTGTAGCAATAGGAGACCCTATTACTACAGTTATGAATATGGAGAATTATGAAAGTTTTGAAGAAAATACCGAGCGTCTGCCTCAGGGTATCAAAGAAGGGCAAATAGTTAAAGGGTTCTTAAGAGAAGAGAAGAACTATTTCCTTCCTTTACAAGAGTAAACAACCGTTTAAAGGAAGAGATTTCATCAAATATGATATTTTAAACTGAAAAGTTTAATAGGTATGATTCTTTAACTTATTTATCCAATGGCAAAGCTAAAACAAGAGAACATTAATCTCACAAAATCATTAAGATTTAAAGAACAAGTAGCTTGTGTTATGTCAGACGATATTTATCTCTATATTGCTTGTCACGACAAAAGCGTAAAAGTATATAAAAAAGATACATGGGAAGAAGAAACGGTTCTCACCCACTTTGATAAAGTGAGATACATCGATGTGGATGAAAACTATCTCTATTCTGCATCTGATGATAATACTGTTAAAGTGTGGGAAAAAGGTAGTTGGGAATTAGAAGCAACATTACGCCATGATGGTATGGTTTCAAGGGTAATGGTCGACAAAGATTTTGTTTTCACTTCTTCTTCTGACTTCTTTATTAGAGTTTGGAAAAAAGAAGAATGGAAAGTCGCTCACACCTTTAATCATACGGGTGAAGTCACAGTGTTATACTTGGATGAACGTTATATTTACACAGGAAGAGCTTCTACGATTAAAGTTTGGACTAGAAGAAACTTCAGAGAAGTTCAACAATTAAAAGTTGGAATATTTAACTCTGTTCATGCAATTTCAAGTGATGAAGATTATTTGTTTATTGGGACTAGTAAGAAAGATGCTCAAATATGGGATAAAGAGGGATGGCAACTCGTCGAAACACTCACACATTCGGCTTTATCAAGCGTTTATGCGATCGATAATGATGATGATTACATCTATACAGGTTCAAGTGATAATTCTGTTTCAATATGGGATAAAGATGATTTAATACGTGTTGCTTTGTTCAAAATCAACGGAAAAGTTCGTTCGATCTATGTTGATGGTGCGTATATTTATGCAGGTACAGATGGCAAAGTCGTAAATATTTGGGAACCCACCTCTTGGAGCTCGCAAAGGGAGAAAGATAGAAAAGCTAGAGAAGCAAAAGAGAAAAAGAGGATAGAAGAAGAAAAACAAAGAGAAAAAGAAAAGAATGAACAAGAACTTGAAGAGCAACGACAAGAAGAACAAGAAAAAATAAGGAAAGAAGAAGAGAAAAAAAGAAAAGAAGAATTAGCAAAGAAACGTGAAAAGAGGATGGAAACATTTCAAAAGATGTTCAAGAAAACATCATCAATTCAGTCTGATGCGTTGATGGAGATACTAGAATTTGAATCGAAAGGAAAATTATTGAAATGGCTTTATGACCTTCCTGAAGAATATAACATCAAGGTAGAAGGTAGCTTAATCCACTTCAATTGGGAAGAGAAGGAAGGTAAAGATCTTCAAGGTGCAATAGATAGTTTACTTAAACAATATGAGGAATGGGAGTTGAATCAAGAAGGAAAAGCGTAAAATCAAGAGTAAAAATCACTATTTTTTTACTTTTGAATATCCTTTTATTTGGTAGAAAATATTTCCGTTAGATATTAATGACAGAACAAGAAGTAGCATGGAATTTAGATGTAATTTTTCCTTCTTCAGACGATTCTTCTATCAAAGAGAAAGTAGCGTGGATAAAAGAAGAAGTAGAAAAAATTGAAAAGAAGTATAAAGATAAAATCAATATATCTGACTTCAAAGCAGTTGATGTACTTGAGCTAATAGAAACAATGGAAAACTTCTTTTTGGAATTTACTGATTATGCAAGATATGCAAATTTGAAGTTTTCCGCTAATATGACTCTCCCAGAAAACCAGATATTAGCAAATAATATGCGAGAGTTGTTTTCAGAAATACAGAAAACATTAGCTTTTGTTGATTTAGATTTAGGGAAAAAAATTTTCAATGAACAAACTCTCTTACAAGATTCTATTCTTTCAAAGTATAAACATTACTTGGAAAAGTTAATGAGAGATGTACCTCATAAACTATCAGAGGATGAAGAGAAATTAATAATTGAAAAAGACAAATATGGCGTCTCAGCATGGAGTCAATTACAATCACAGTGGTTAAACACTAAAAAATTTGAAGTAGAAGTTAAAGGAGAAAAAAAGGTTCTTAATTATGGAGAAGCAAATGGACTTCTTACACATCACGATAGAGCAACACGTGAATCAGCAAATAAAGCGATATACACTGCTCTCGGGCAAGATGAGTTATTGTTCTCAACTGCTTTACGAAACATTTGTGCAGACTGGGTGCAAATTTCAAAGAAGAGAGGTTATGAAAAACCATTAGATAGCAGTTTATCAGCTAATGACCTAAGTAGAGAAGTTGTAGAGAATATGATGAGAATTGTCCTTGAAAACGCTTCACTTTATCAAAGATACTTGAAAATAAAAGCGAAAATTTTAGGTCTTGATAAGTTAAAACACTTCGATATTTTGGCACCTCCTCCTACGAAAAATGAAGAAAAGTTCACATGGGACGAAGCAAAAAGGATCGTTTTAGAGGCATATGAAACGTTTGATGAAGAATATGCAACAGCAATTAAAGAAATGTTTACAAATGAGAGGATTGATGCTAGTCCTCGATACGGAAAAAGAAATGGAGCATTTTGTGCAGGTTGGTATAACGGAAAGTCCTCATTTATCTTACAAACGTTCACAGGGACAGATTCAGACTTAAAAACACTAGCTCACGAGTTGGGGCATGCAACACACAACTACTATAGTTTCAAAGAACAATCATACTTAAATTCTACACCACCACTAGTGACAGCAGAAACTGCGTCAATTTTTGGTGAGTTATTAGTAGTTGAAAAGAAATTAAAAAGTGCAGAAAATGATGAGAAAAAGAAAGCAGTTCTGATGGCTATTCTGGATGATGCAGGAAGAGCAATATTTGAAGTAGGAGATAGATACTGGTTTGAGAAAAGTTTGTATGAAGCAATTGAAAAGGGAGAGTTTTTGACAGGAGACAATATTGCAAAACACTTTGTAGAAGCTAGAACTGCAATGCACGGAGATGTTGCAGAGTTTGACGACTTCATGAAATGGGAATGGACAATGAAGCCACACTATTATATGCCAAACTTCCGGTTCTATAACTATCCATATATTTTTGGACAACTGTTTGTCTATGCACTATATCAAAAGTATCTAACAGAAGGAAAAGAGTTCGTGCCAAAATTAAAGAAATTGTTGAGTCTTGGCGGAAGTCTATCACCAGAAGAAATGTCAAAAGAAGTAGATTTAGACATAAGTCAACCTGATTTCTGGTTACTAGGGCTAAAACAATATGAAATGTTTGTAGAGGAATTAGAGAAACTACTCTAATTCTCATTTACCAACTGGGGAGAGAAGATTTAAAATCTTTCAAAATCATTTAAGATTGATGCCTATAGAAGCAATATTTGAAAGAGTGATGATAAAGAAAATAATGATGATGAGAAAAAAGTGCGCCTTTCTACTGACAGTAACACTAATCATATTTTCTTCACATACAATAGGCCATGCAGACGATCAATTGATTGACGAAGAAAAAATTTGGGGAGTGGAAGTAGGAGATGAGATAGAATATAGGAAAACAAAAGATGAAAGATATGGGTTTAACAGTTTTGAAAACTTTACAACACAATATGAAAGTGAAAACACATTTACCCCTATATTCTTACAACAAGAAATAGTAAAAACAAATGTGTCTGAAATAGTGAAACTAACAATAGATAAAGTACCACAAGATAACTCATCAACAATAACAGCTACAGCAATAAGAGATAACAACACTCTAACAACAAACTATACCACAATAACAATAATACCTATCACTACTGCTGAAACATTTGCTTTTAACATAATACCTTTTGTAAACCAATTGTATACTTATAACAATTGGACAATAGAATTAGTTCAAAACTCTATTAAGTACATTTTTGGAAAACAAGAATATTGGTTTGAAGAATTGGCAGTGAGATATATAGCACCAATAGATGAACAAAACAATACATGGCAAGGATATGTATCATGGAGATACCACGCATCAGGAGAAGCCTATTGGTTTAGTTCAAAGGCGTGGCTAGTAGACATAGAAGATATAAGAACAGAAAGGAGGCTAGATAGAATAGAGTATAATCAAGATAAAATGAAAGGCTTCTATGCATTAGAGTTCACATCTATAAATGCAGAGTCATTAAAGCGACAAGAAGAGAGAATATTATACATCTACATATGGTTAGCTTTGATGGGAGCAATGACAATCATCGGGATCATAACTTTATTTATAAAGAAGTTTGGATAAAAAAAGAATAAAGAGAGGAAATCCGACAAAAAAAAGAGAATCCGACAATAAAGGAGAGATAAAGCACAATAAATGCAATTGAGAAATTACGATTACGTAAATAATACGATAAATTATATGAAAAATGAAGCTAATCACCTCGAAGCTCAATGCTCCAGAGAGCAATCATAAATCATATAACCAATTGTTAATCATCGCAAAGAGGTCAACCAGCTTCAACAAAGAAAGGGAGGAGAAGTAAAAAAGCATTTGCAATAAAGATAAATAAAGGAGAGAAAAGAGAAGTAAAAAAAGATCAATAAAGTATATGCAGGTATAAAGACTCAACTTGTGTATTTTTTCATATGTTTCTTATTTCATCTCAGGATTTATATTACTATTTTAATTGGTTAAATACTTAACTATTGTAGTGTGCGCTTATCTTGAAACTGCATCCATAGGTGTTCAAACACAATCTATTTTATTTTGTTCTTCTTTTCCTTGCGTTTCTAATATATTTATAAGTATAAATCAATTTTAGATGAGATAATAATAATTGAAAAATGGTGGGGACTGCATGAATTGAACACGCGACCAATTGGTTACTTCGGTTTTGTTTCACTCTTTTAGAGCCTCTGGAGCCAACCACTCTACCTCTGAGCTAAGTCCCCTTACAATTCTTTTCTTTTGTTTCTCTTTTTTCTTTCTTTTTTAAGCCTTTCTCTCTTTTATAATATCGCTCCCACTAGTTTTTTTACAACTCTCGTTCTTTTTACTATAGAATTTTTAACATGATTAATTTACAATTCTCTTTTCTCTTTTTTATTAGCATATCGGCGGTATATAATTTGGTATGTCATATTTTTTACTATAAACTTCTGATTTTCTTCTTATATCTACTAGGTTCATTTCTTTGCATTTTTTCTTATCCATTGTTCCGTACTTGTCTTTATTCCCAAACAGTTCTTTATATTTTTCTTCTAGTTCGGGATAATCTTTTTTTATCACTTCCATGAATTCTTTTTTGTTTCTTCCCTCTTTTAGTGTTAGCCCCCACATTATCATGAATTCTGCTTTTGCTTCTTTTGCCTTTTCATACATTTTCTTTATGTTTTCTTCTTTATCCCCTATGAAGGGTATGACTGGTGCGAAATATATTCCTGCGTGTATTCCTTCACTTCTTAGTTTTTTTATTGTTTCGAATCTTTCTTCTGTTGTGCTTGCCTTTGGTTCAAACCTTTCTTGCTCTTTTTGATCTGTCAACGTTATTGTCATTCCTACACAGGCATAGTTTTTTTCATTTATTTTTTTTAGTAGATCTATGTCTCTTGTTACTAGTTTGTTTTTTGTTAGTATTTCTACCGGTAAACTGTATTCTAGTGTTTTTTCTAGTAGCTTTCTTGTTATTTTCACTTTTTCTTCTATTGGTTGATACACATCACACACTCCTCCCCCAATGAATACCACAAAATCTGTTTTCTTTTCTTCTTTTTTTCCTTTTGTTTCTTTTTCATTGTTTTTTATGAATCGATCTAGTGTTACTTCTTTTTCTTTTTCTCCTTCCTTTTTGTATCCCTCCTTTCTAAAAAACTGTTCTAACAATTCTGTCGCATTTTCTTTATATTTTATTCTTGTTGCAAAGTCTTCATGCATATAGTAATTTTCTGCTTTTCCGTCGCAGTATTTGCAGTCATGTTCGCATCCTTGATAAGGGTTCAAGCTTATTTGTGCTAGGCCTGGTGACCTTTTTCTTACTAGAGTTTTTACTTTTATACTTTCTACAATTATTTTTTTCACCATAGTTAATTACTCTTACAGAAGTTTACAGTTTTTTCTTTATAAATTTACCAAACTTTTTTAAGCTACTGCTAAAATTAAATAGTACTTTACATTTTCTTATTTGAGGTATCCCCATGAGTTCAGACAATGTTGGCTTTCTATCTTTAAAGGCAGTTGCCTTAGACTTTGATGGTGTTTATTCTTTAGGTAAGCCTTTAGGTTTCATTTATCAAGAG
>CAZEQQ010000141.1:0-6804 GCA_964514425.1 uncultured archaeon | reverse complement strand
TTTTCAACCTTTGTGAGTTACTTTTGATTGAAGTAAAAATTTCAGGAGAACCAGAATTATTTGAAAAATTGAAAAAAACTGCAAAAGAATATTTAGAAAATGCAACAGCTAATCTTAACTATTCAGCAATAGCAAAAGCTTTTTGGATTAAATCACAGATAGAACTGCTTAATTTAGATTTAAGAGAAGCACAGCGATTACTTAATCATGCACAATTCATTGCAGAAGATAAAGCTCTGAAAAAAATGGCAATTAGAATATCTACAGATCATGACGAACTGCTCGAACAATTAGATAAATGGGAAACTATTGTAAAAAATAGTACAGAGATTGATCAAGCTTTAAGTGGTGAGATACTGCAAGATTTAGTAGCATACAAAATTAAGAAAAGAGTAAGAAAATTACCAAAAATACAAGATGAAGAGCCTATTATGTTCATGATTTTGAGTGAGAGCGGAATACCAGTCTATTCTACTAACTTTGAAACAAAAAATGTATTTGATGAGTTGTTAATTGGAGGATTTCTGACCGCTGTGAATTCATTCATGAAAATAACATTTTCTTTAACAGATTCGATTGAAAGAATCAAACATAAAGAATACACAATTATAATAAAAACACAAGAACCATTGATGTTTTGTTATGCTTTCAAGGGACAATCTTACCATGCATTGCAAAAAATTAATTATCTTCAAGATAAAATGGTTCACGTTATAAGTAACTGGGATTTTTTGGAAGAAATGCTTCAATTAGGTCATACATTTACAAAAAAAGAACGGGAAAAGATTTCTATTTTAGTCAATGAAATATTTTTAGAAGGAAAAATACTTCAAGAAACAGAAGAAATTAATTCAATAGTTTTATCCAATTATGAAATAGAAGATATTGAAGGTGTAGGGAATAGAGCTAAAGCTCTAAGAGATGCAGGTTTCACGAGTGTAAGACAAGTTGCTTTATCTACAGCCAATGAAATGTGTAAAATTAAAGGGATAGGTGAGGTCAATGCCAAAAGGATTATTTCTAACGCTTTGGATCTATTAATTAAAGAAAGGTTATAACTTCAATTCAAGTATATCAAGACCTTTTTGTTTTAAAATTTTTTAGAGAAAATTTAAAACTAACCAAATTAATTGCTCACTTAATACTAGGTGGAATAGGATGAAGAAAGTATTCGTCGCCAGTTTAGCAGTTATTCTTCTAATCATTTTGATTATTGGGTCGTATGGAACAATGAAGCAAGTTTCTTGGGAAGAAAATGATACATTTGCACTATCTTATGAGATTAAATCAGTAGAGGAGACAAGAAATAACATCAGTGTTCTTGATGCGCCAATTGCTAGTGATATGACGATTGACATGAAAGGAGAGCTGTACATTAAAATAGTTAAAATAATAGAAGAAAACAAAACAGTAAATCTTGAAGAATATGGACCAAATACAGTTGCGGGCAAGCCAACTAAAACCAATCAATCTTATAATTCTACTGTACTTTCCAATTCATATGAAGAAGGATATATTTCTGCGAACTTCGTATGGGATCCAGATAGAGAAAGTGTGTTATTAAATGGTGTAAACATAAATCTCTTCCAAAAAATACTTGTTGAACCAAATTGGAAAAGTATCAACAATGGACTAAAAAATGGATTAAATAAAAGTATTAAACTAGACACCGTACATGATGGAGAAAAATGGATCGATTTGACCTTAGGCGATTTAATTGATAACCATTGTAGAACATTTAAAATTATGAAAGAAAATACATTGGACGCAGCAAAAGAACGATTTACAGAAAAAACAACAAAATGGACATATGAATTTGATTTTGCAGGCTATATGGTTGAAGGTTTTTGGAGTGCTGAAGAATTAAAATGGGTATATATTCGTTCAGATAGAAGTTTACTCAGCTTATCTCTAGAATATGATGAAGGAGGTAAATTTAAAGAGTTTAAAGCAAATTTCCAATTATTGTTTGATTTTGACAATAAAACTATTGAATCTGAATCAAAAGTAGACTATAAAGTCAAAAAAGGAGGAATGCTAGAGGTAATAGGACTGCCATTAGATTGGAGTTATACATTTTTAGCAGTTATAGTTCTAGGTGTTGTTACACTCAATATAAGAAAGATGAAAACAATCTGAAATAAGGTTTATAATTCTAAAAACGTAATACTTCTTTTTGGTTTTTTACACAGAATTCAAGATTTTAAGTCCTTTACGTTCAAGATTAATTTTTTTGACAAATAAAATAGTATAAATAGAACTTTTTGAAGATAGGTCTATGTTAGAAACAATCAAGAATCTAGCCAAAGCTTATGTTGGAGAAAGCCAAGCGAGAAATCGTTATACTTTCTATGCAAAAATTGCAAGAGAAGAAAAATATAACTACATAGCAGATGTGTTTGAAGAAACAGCATATAACGAAAAAGAACATGCAAGAGTTCTCTTCGAATTATTAACAGAGTTAGTAAAGAAAGAGAAAATGGACATGTCAGAATTAGAGATAGAAGCTGCTGTACCCATAGTCATAGGATCAACAAAAGATAATCTTCAAGCTGCTATGGAAGGGGAAAGATATGAAAACACAACAATGTACCCTGAATTCGCAGAGATAGCAGATAAGGAAGGATTAAAGCAAATAGCAATAAAATTGCGTGCTATTAGCCAAGTTGAAGTGCATCACGAAGAACGCTATAAAGCATTACTAGCTCTAGTTGAAGAAGAAAAATTCTACAAGAGAGAGAAAAAAGTCCTTTGGATATGTAGCGAATGTGGTCACATCTATGAAGGTGAAGAACCTCCTAAACTATGTCCGCTCTGTAAGCATCCTTACAACTACTTCGAAGTAAACAACGATGTATTCTAAAAAGAAAAAGAAATAAGTTATGTTCTTTTCTCTTTTTTCTTTTGTTTTTTTTAGTTTTTAATATTGCTCATAAAAAAACGTTTTACAGCCTTTCTTTATTTGTTAAGGTTTAAATAAGATAAGCTGTCCAAAATTGCATGGTTAAAGAAATTACTTTAGAGAGATTAGCTAAAATACCAATGATAAAGCAGTTAGAGACGAATGAGAGTAAAAGTAAGATAACATTTGTTTGGGATAAAACGGGAAGAAATGAATTGTATGCTCTAGATGTTAAAACATTAGAAGTGGAGCAATTAACAGATAATCATTTACCAGATTTTATAGTAGCAAAGCATTTTAATGACGATAGACACATATTTTATGGAAAGGATAAAGATGGTAATCAAAACTTTGACATTTATATGTTCAATCTTGAAACAAAAGAAAGTACTCAACTTACTAACACACCTAAAAACAAGGATTATGCTATTACTTTAAGTCCAGATGGGAAAAAGATACTTTTTGTATCAAATCGTAATGGACAGAACAATCTTTATATGATGGAACTCTCTACAAAAGAAGTCACTCAATTTACAAATTTTGATAGACCCTATTGGGGATTGAATAAATGGTGTGATAATGGTTGGATATATCTTTGCCATAATGACACGGATAAAGGCACAAATTCAGATATATGGAAAATTAAAGAGGATGGAACAGAACTTCAATTATTGTTCAGTATGTCAAAAGAATCTAGAGAAATTTTTTTGGATATTAGTAAAGATAATAGGTATTTAGCAGTAACAAGTAATTACTTTGGGTTAGATCAAGCAGGGATTTTAGATGTTGAAACAAAAGAAGTTAAATGGTTAGGAAACAAAGAGTGTGAAGAGCAAGTTATGTCTTTTCTAGATGATGGAACAAAATTAGCTGTTTTACGCAATAAGGAAGCACAACTAAGCTTAGTTATTTATGATATCAAAACAAATGAAGAAAAAACAATAAACTCAAAGGGATATGTTTGCCACCCATTATTTGGAGATCCTTGCATTTTTCTTGATGGGGAGGTCTTTTATCTTGAAACAGGACCTAAAGTGCCTATGCAACTTATTCGTTATAATATGAAAGAAGAAAAAGGAGAAGTAATTTTGAAGTCTCAAACAGAATTTAGCGAGGAAGATTTTTTTGATACGGAATATATCAAATATACGTCTTTTGATAATATGCAAATTCCTGCTTTATTATACAAACCTAAGATTGAGAAAGGGAAGAAATATCCTGCATTAATTAGAGTTCATGGAGGACCAGCTGCACATTTTAGAAGGTTGTTTGATATGGAGGCACAAATATTAGCTTTAGAAGGGTTTGTTCTCCTTAATCCAAATATTCGAGGAAGCACAGGATATGGGAAAAAATTCATGGAATTGAATTACAAAGATTGGGGAGGTGCTGACGGAAAAGATGTAGTATGGGGGAAAAAATACTTAGAAACGCTAGAATATGTTGATCCAGACAGAATAGGTGTCTTTGGAGGATCTTATGGAGGATATATGACATTTATGCAATTAACTAAACATGCAGAGGCGGGATGGAAAGCAGGGTCATCTTATGTAGGTATTTCACATCTGAAAACAGCATTTCATAATGCACCAATAGCGATAAAAACTTTTGCTGAACAAACTTTAGGAAAATATGAAGAAAACAAAGATTCATGGGAAAAAAGTTCTCCTCTTAATTACATAGAGAAGATAAAGGCACCGATACAAATCCTTCATGGGGTTAATGACCCAGTATGTCCTATTGGAGAGAGTAGACAATTCAGAGACAAACTCCTAGATATGGGATGGAAAGAAGGAACAGAAGGAGAAAAAACTTTTGAGTATAACGAGTTCACAGACGAGGGACATGGAAATTATTATAGGCAAGACCGCAGAATTATGCTTCAAAAACTAATAATAAACTTTTTTAAAAGAAGGCTATAAGAAAAAAATTGAGGAAAAGTTATCAGGTTATATTACAGGCAAAATTATAAAAAATATGTATAAAGAAAACGGATTGATAATCAATGATTTCTTTAAAACCACGGGTTAAACCGTGCGCGAGGAAGGATTTAATGGTTTTAGACGCTAATTCAACATTAATATCTTTATCTGAAAAAAGAAAAATGTACATATGAGAAAAACTGGATAAGGAATTGAAAATGACAGAAAAATGTTAACTGGTATGAACGTAGGTAGGTTGTATTTTGAGAATCAATCTGACTTGATCTTCGGGACGAGAGAATTTATCCTTATTTAGGTATCTTCTTGTGAGTTTATCGATGTGTTCTTCAGCTTGATCTTCGGAAATTTCTATGACATCACCTTGAATAGTAAGATAGCGATAAGGGTAATCTAAGTCAATAATGCTGATAGCTACTTTAGGGTTTAATCTTACATTACGCGTTTTTTTCCTGCCTTCTGCAGTGTTAATGAGGATTAAATTATTTTTTTGGTCATATTCTATCCAAACTGGAGTTACTTGAGGGGAATTATCAGGATTAACAGTGGCTAAATGGGCAAATGGTTTTTTTTGGAGTAAATCTTGAAACTCGATAGGTATGTTCATATCTTACTAGCTAATTCCTTTAATTAAAAATATACTTGTAAGTCAAAAAAGAAAAATAGAAGTTAAAGTTTAGGATGCTAGAAGAAAAAAATTGAGGAGAAAGTTATCATATTCTTACATGCAAAATTATATAAAATTTGTATGGAAAAAAATAAATTGATAATCTTTAATTTCTCCTGTTTGTTAATAGATGAAAATAAACCTCTATTATGGTACAACTATTAATGATAGATATTTTTTATCACATATACATTTCATTAATATTAAGTAGTAAAAGTTAAATAATAAAAGGTATTAGTACATCTATGATTCATTGGCCAAACTTATGCGTAGGGTGTGGTGAAAGAGATACAAGTCAATTAAAAGCTATTATTTATAAGTGGCAACGGAACTTGAGTCCCAATTACAATGCGAATTATGCGAATTACTATTACTTCGATGTTCATGCAGCCGTTTGCCATACTTGTTATAACAAAGCTAGAAATCGGTTCATCTTTAGTCTATTGATCGCCCTTGCGGGGTTATTCATAGGTTTTCCTTTAGTTTTTGGGGCTTTAGGAGAAATCTTTCTTCCGGGATTGTTATTACTTTGTCCTGCAGTAGCTTATTTTGTATATCTTCTTGTTTTCAAACGACATTTTCCTAACTACTATATGAAATTCAAGATTAGAGGAAGGTATCTTGTGCCCAAATTTAAAAGTAAAGAATATCAAGAAGAATTCCAGCTCATGAATCCGTCGGAAATTTTAATAGGTTAGAAATTCAAGACTCTAACTTTTTTATTTACTGAGGCATTATCCACTTGTTTTCGTAATATTAACCTTATTTGTCGCGGTTATTCATTTCAATTATTATTGTAACGGAAAAACATTTAAGAATGTTTGAAAGATAGTTTTTTTATGTCAAAAGAAATAACTTTGGAGAAATTAGCTTCTATTCCTAATATAATGATGGTTAAAGCCAATAAAGACAAAGACAAGATTGGTTTTTACTGGAATAAAACGGGTAGAAGTGAATTTTATACTCTTGATCCACAAACTCTTGAGTATCAACAAATAACAGAAAATCATCTTCCTAAGGCTATTCGAGCTGGATATGTTTGGCTAAAGGATAATATCCACATTACTTACACCAAAGACAAGGATGGTGATGAGCAACATGATATCTATCTTTTTAATACAGAAACAAAAGAAAGTCACCAGCTTACTGATACGCCTAATGCGGAAGAGATACCTCATACTACAAGTCCCGATGGTAAAAAACTTCTCTTTGCTTCAACTCGTAATGGTCAAATGAATTTACATATCATGGATTTAGATTCTAAAGCAATTACTCAATTAACTGCTTTTGATAAG
>CAZEQQ010000140.1:1016-6806 GCA_964514425.1 uncultured archaeon | reverse complement strand
GCTAAATCTTCTTTTTTTGTTTCTTTATCTGGCAAAACTCTAGGACCAAAACTCGAGATAAAACATTTTTCAATTTGCTCTTTTAATTCTTCAAATACATCTGAATAGAATTGACCTGCTACTGCTGGTTGTCTTTTCATACCATATACTTTTCTTTACAGCTATAAATATGCTTCCTTTTTTAATAATCTATACCCAATTCTTCGAGTAAATGACCATATTTCTTACCTGTTGGAGAAGCAATGCTTATATTGTTTAATTGACGAATAAGGAGTTTATCCATTTCTTCAGTTTTAACTGCTGAACAATATTCTTTAATTGTCGAAAATAGGAAAACTAAGGTGTTCAAATCATCGTACTCAGGCAATATTTCTATATTATTGATGATAGTCTTTTCAGTCTCTTTTTTAAAGTGTATAGCTGCCATAGGAAGTCCGTTTATAAGAACTAATTCTGAATATTCATTAGGGAGAATTTTACTGAAAAAAGTTCGAGTAGTGAAACGCTCTAGTAGATAAGTACGGTATATAACAAGCAAAGGATCATCATATGGAATAACTGTGAGTTCAATCTCAAAATTTGTTTCTTGTTCATCTTCTTTACTAGCGATAAAAGCTAATAATTCTTGATCTCTTTCCTTTGTTGTATATTGCATACTTTTCAATTCTTTGATGTAGTGATTAGCCTTAATATCTCCAGAAGCAAGCAAGTCTTTAACATACATTTCAACCTGCGTATTTGACAAACTTGTAATCATTGCAAGTTGATCGATGGTTAAAGGGAGATTTGATGAAAGAATTCTTCTTATTACCTCAAGCCACGATTCTTTTTGAGATTTATAGTTTCTTTGAGAATCAGTAAGAAAATGATCGATAGTCATCCAAACAAATTGGTCTTTGATGTTTTTCGTCTGGACAATCTTGTTAGCTGCTTCTAGTTTCTGCAAAGATGCTATCAAAACTTTAGGTGAAAGATTTAAAGATTGTTGAAGTTGTTGTCCTGTAATTTTTTCTTTTGTTGAAATCAATTTGAAAATTCTATCTTCAAAAACACCTATATGTCTTTGAGGACCTAAACGAGAGAAAATAGAGAAATCCTTTGTTGCGATTATCCCTCGATGAAAACCTGCAAACTTGCCAACCATTAACTGTTTGTCTATCTGCATCTGATTGATTAATTCCTTTCCAGATTTAGCTATTCGGACAGCTAAAGCATTCTTGCTAAGAGGTAAACCTAAAGATGAAACAAGTTTGATAATTTCCGGTTTCTTACTTGTTTGATGTTTGGAGTGTAATTGTTGATATCTTAAAGTCAAGATAAACAAATCTTGATATGAGTACAATTTTGCTTTACTATCAATAAATCCTTTTGAGAAGTTATTTCCTAATCCTTGTGATAATAGCATATATCCTCTTTTTTGTAATTCTTTAACAAAAAGTTGGGATTGACTCTCAATTAAGTCAGTTTGAGTTTGGGGAAGAATAACTATTTTCCCTTTATTTTCTGCAAATTCTTTCAATTTCTTTTCAACTAATTCTTCGTAAAAAGAGTATTCTCCTGATTTGGTAATGTTGGTAATGTGTAAATTATCATTGATAATTTTATAATCAAAAGAGAATAATGGACGACCATTGATAAATCCCAAGTGACTATTAACTTCTTTTATATTCATAAAATCAGCATGTTTCCAATACTTGCTTAAGGGATCAGAAATAGGTAGAATTTCTAATGTAGGTTTAAGATTTTTAGAAGGATAGGACGAAAGAAAAGTTGAAAGATACTCTTCTTCAGAAGTTGCAAGAAAAGATTCATAACTAGACTGCTGAATAAAGTTCCCACGTTTAACTTTTTGTTGCTCTAGCAAATCAATAATACTCGTACTCACTCGTCCTCCTTGAAAATCTAACATTTTCATTATCTGAGGAATAGTGATAGGACCATATGCACAAATGATTTCATAAATTAATTCAGTAACAGCTTTCGATTGACTCATTATAGTATTATCAGCTATTAGATGTTGAGGGTCGAATATTAACCAATTTGTCCCGATATAAACCATGATGATACGATAGGAAGAACGGAGATCAGTTAAAACTGCCATAGTTTTTTCTCTATTCCATCCAAACATTTCCATGATTTTTTGGCGAGTGGTACTTTTTTCACCTTTGATGAAAGCTAATAGTTTTCTTGAGTCTGTGTGTTTAAGTTCATGTTCTTCTTTTTGATGAATATAGTGATACAAAGGTAAGCGTTCTTTAGTAAAATAGACTAGTGTTCCAAAAAGGTAAGGAGCTTGTAAAAGCAACCTATTTTCTAACATAGAATCAATGAGAGTAGAAGAGTAGGTTCTCATTCTTGAGAATAATGAATCGGTGTCGGAGAAATAGATGATATTTTTTGCAATTGCTAAAGCATGAGAATAGTTTACCCCTTTGAAATCTTCAAATAGGCATTGTTTTTCTGATAAATAAACTCCTAATTGTTCCATGGAAAGTGTGCTACTTGTAATCTATTTCACCCACATGTTAACTTGTTGAGAATTAACTTTACTGAATATTATCCCTTCAATATTTTCAGAGAGTTGTAAAGGTAAAGATTCTATTGCATTAATGATATAGTTCATTTCTTCTTCACTTTCTAATGTAGAATTTAACAAAATGTCTTTGATTATTGCTCTATTGCTTTTTATTTGACCTATTGAGAATTGTGCAGCTATCCTTCTATCTACAATTACTAAATAGGCGGGAGTGGTTATATCAAAGGGAATAGTAAGTTTAGAACGTAAAACAATTTGAGCTACATCGTGAGGAGGAAGAAGATAAAATTTTTGAAAATCTTGACCTTCTTGCTTTCTTCCAAAATGGTCGCCCTTTTCTATTTCAATAAGAGAATCATAATGTTCTTTGGTTGTATAGTAATAATGAGGAGAATCTTCAATGAATCTACCTGCAAGTAAGACTCCTTCTTCAACTAAAAGAGTTAAAGCTTCTTTAATTTTGATAAGAGTAAAAACACCAGGAATTAAAGCTCGTTCTATTAATTCTTTTTCCGTTGTTACTCCAAAAGAGTGGAGTATTTTCAGAATGTAGTCTTTTTTAAGATCGTTAAACCCTTTCTCCAGTTCTATAACTTCTTTGGTTATATTCTCATATTCTTCAGCTTCTCCTCTCATATTGAGTTTTGTAGCTGAAATAAAAATATTTTCTTCTAATGTTTTAAGGGAAGATTTTAAGGGAGTTTTGTGTTTTTTGGTTTGAGCTACTAGCTCTTCTAAAGATTTAAACCCTTTACTTATAATTTTTAGAACCTCTTCATCTTCTTCCGTTACCTTCTTCCTTCTCCTAAAACCTGCTTTCCTCAAACTAGTGAAACAACCAGAATAAAAAACTCCATCTTGGAAAAAGATGACTTTATTTGAGAGAAGTTTATTGAGTAAGTAAATAATGACAGAAGGAAGAGTGTCAGGAAAACGAGCCTGAATCTCTTGAAAGGTAAGAAAACCAAATTGAGTGAGTAATTGAACAACTGAATCGGTAGTAAAAGGAGTATTTTCTTCCTTTAACCACAGTTTATCATAAACAAATTTCTCTACCGTTTTCTTTGAAAAAACTCTGGTTATACTCTCTCCACCAATCAGAATATCTTGAATTTGCGTATATCCTGCTTTTACAAATGTAGAAACTATCACAGAATTAACGTTTGAAAGAACAGAAGCACCATTAATATCTTCTATTTGAATACTTAACACTCTATGAACTTTACGGGTATAAGAAACAAGTTCAGCAGCTATGTTATGAATGAGATTAAGATCAAACTGTAATTCTTCTTCTATCCGCAAATCGTAAACCTGTAAATATCGACTAGGATGCAATTTAAACTCTACTGAACCTAAAACTTTCCCACCAACTAATATGGGATCAATGTTGCCTTCACCATAGATATCACGTAAATGTAATCTAATACCTAATTTAGTTAGAGGATCTTCACGAGGAATAATAATCACTTGATCATCATCAAAAATTGAAGAATAGATGAACTTCTTTTTAAAAGCTTTAATCTGCTCAAATCTTTGTTTTGTTAAGTAATAATTGGTTTTTTGTTTGGTTAAAGTTTTTTCAACAATTCTATCTTTTTTCACCAGTTTAGTAATCGCAGTTTCAACTTCAGCATAACGAAAACCTGTAAGTTGTGTTAATTCAATAAGAGATAAAGGACCTGAAGAATGGATAAGACGAGAAAGTATCTCAACTACACTTTTTTCATAGGAAGGTAGAGTGTGTTCATCAAAATATCTAGCTGAAAGGTCATAAACATTAGGGATAAATTGTATAGGAAGATAAGACTCTTTAAGCATAGATTTACGGATAATATGAAGTGTTTTATCTAACAAAGATAAACTTTCCTGGACAATATCCGCTTCTAACCCTGTATAATCAGCTATATCTCGTTTAGTTAGTTGTCCATAAGTTCGTAAAGCATGAAGAACTTTCTTTTCAGTTTCAGAAAGTTGAACTTCTTCTCTATATGCACTGTAGAAGAATGGGAAAAGGTCTACAGAAACATACGATACTCGACCATGACTAAATCTACCTTGAACAATTTTGTTTTCATTAATTAAACTCCTGAGTAAGTCATAGTTAAAATCTTGCCCTCTGATGAGAAGAGAATTGAGATTTTCAATAGCTCCAAAATCATTGAGAATAGTTAATAATCTCTCTTCTAATGGACTTTTTTCATCATCAAAATACCGTTTAAGGATAAAATAATACCTGATATAGTTAAGTTCATCATCACTTAATACTAAAGATGCTGAATCTTTTGAACTGAGATGGCGAAGCAACTCACGATCTTCTAACAAAATATACTGAGAATCAATAGATGATTCCACTATTTTCCCTTGTAAGACAATATTCTCTTTTTCAAGATCTTTTAACGCTCGAAGAACTGAATCTCTTTCCACACACAGATAATCACTAATTTGATAAGCTGTTTGGGGACCATAAGCAGAAAGATAGCGACGAACAAGTACCTTTAAACACTCTTCTGGATCTAACTTTTTTGCTTGTTCTATTAAAGAAGCTGGAATAGTTCGAGTAACTAAATCATATTTCCACGCTATTTTTCCTCTAGTTTGGGAAAAATCTACTCTCGTCAAAACAAAAGCTCGTTCTAATCTATCTACAAGAAGAATAGTTTCTTTTTCATTGACTGGAGAATATTCGAGTAACTCCTTAAAAGATAAAGCTCCATGAGTAGAAAAAATAGCGATTAGTTGTTCTTCAATTTCTGTGAGTTTCTGTTTTTTAATATAGACATTCCAAAAAAGGGGAAAGTCAGTAAGAGTTATGGTTCTAATATCTTTAGAAAGTAAAGGAATAGTAACTACCTCTTTTCTATTATGTAATTCAATTAGCCACCCTCTTATCGCTGCAGGGTCACTCAATGCACAATGATAAATGCTGGGAGCTAAATTATCTAGAGTACGAATAGGTGAAAGTGTTTTAATGGCTTTATGCAATTGTTTAATCGAATTAATAGGGAGACTAGAATCACGAAAACTGCGAGTTTCAAAGATATTGTTTACTAAATCTTGAGGAAATAACGTTTCTTTCGTGTCATCTTTAGTAAAAACTTTAGAAAGAACTTGTTGGTGTAATTCTCGTAATAGAGCTGCTCGATCAGCTATCTGAATAACATCAGCAGCTCCCAAGAGTACAATGCCATGTGCAAAGGGACTAGGAATATCAGAAATAGGCGCAATGTGAAACTTCATCTCTTCAGATTCAAGCA
>CAZEQQ010000140.1:0-1006 GCA_964514425.1 uncultured archaeon | reverse complement strand
CATTTTAAGAACTTTAATTGCATTCTCGATGTCCAAATAATCTCGAAGAATCTCTCTGTAAGTTTCTTTAATAACAGGAAAGTCGTCATCTCCTTTAATCATTTGAAAGATTTTCTTAGCATACATACTTTGGCGAGAAATAGGAACAGGACGCTTTCCAGTATGTTTGAGTATCATAAAAGAACGGTTAGCTACATGACGAAAACGGTTTTGAAAAAGTTCAGTGTTAATTAGAGAAGCACGAAGTAAAGACTCCAAATTAGAAGAAGTAACTAAAATCTTTATATCTTCGAAATCAACAATTTTGTTGGTAGGTAAAATAAGAAGAAAACCATTATCATTAACAGCGGTACCAACATCAATATTATGTTCTTTTCCTATTGCATAAGCATAAGCTCGAGAAAGAGCATCATTAACTCTTCTCCCATAATAAGCATGAAAAACAATACTCATTCTTCCTTGCGGATCAATATAAGATTCAATTAAGAGATGAGAATGACTGGGAACAACTCCTAAATACTTTACTTGTTCTTTAATATAATCTATAATTGTAGTAGCGATAATCTCATCTACACGAAATGAAGCCATAACCCACTCTAATGTATCTTCATCTTCTTGTTGAATTTTCTTTGCTACAGTAGAAATAAACCGTGATATTTGTACAGATAAATCAAATGAACGAGGAAGTTCTTCACCTACCCAACTAGGAACAGTAGGTCTTCTTCCAAATGATTCACCAACAACAACCCTTGTTCCAACAGTTCGCTTGAATTGGTAAGCATGACTACCTAAAACAAAAACATCTCCAGGAACAAGACGTTCAACAAAACCTTCAGAAAGAACACCGAGTTTAGTACGATAGGTTTCAAGTTCAACGGAATAGTTAGAGTCTTCAGGAATAGTACCAAGATTAGTGTAAAAAACTAAACGTGAATTCTTCTTTTTGCCAAAAGCTTTCTCTTTCTCATCATACCAAATTTTACGATAAACACTTCTCTCGTCAACA